>CAZKSF010000036.1:0-2885 GCA_964555405.1 uncultured Bacteroides sp. | reverse complement strand
TGAAAAAACACCACCCCCGGTTTCTCCTGATCCTTAGCCCTCGACCGCCTGAATCCAACCGAAACACTAATCATAAATCAAAATGAATAACACGAAAACTTTATAACCCGGTTTCTCCGATTACCCTTGGAACCTCACCATACTTTGCGGTAAATCTGAGCGAGCATGATCCGTCCTTAATCTGATGGGCAATCCATATTTCATCCACAATAGGCGTAAAAAGCAATGCGCTCCCTAAGAAATCATATAACTCTTTTTGAGTCATAAGCTCCACCCCTATGAAATGAAATGATTTGCCGCTGCTCAGAATATACCCGCGACGTCCAAGGACACTGCAAACTTTCCTTACAAGTCCGGCATTTCTTTCCGTCAACGCCACATGAAAATCCAGCATAGGAATATGCCTAATCGATCCATCGCTCATTTGTACCTGCGAGTTTACTGCCAGCCTGTTCCCCCGTTCCATATCCTGAAATAAATCGTTTATTTCATTCGATGCAATCAGGCGTATATCATGTATCGGATGATGGGTGGCAGTTCCTTTCATACAACAGTCAGGTACTTCTTCACCATTTATAATTGAAAGCATCAGTCCATTCCAGAATGGCACATTGTGTTCTTTTTTCAGCGACAGAGCATTTTGATAATACTTTTCATCAGCATCCGTCCACATGTCGGCGTACTCCGCCGCCAGATCCTTCTGCGGCTCAAACCCGACTATCTTAAACGAAGCAATCTCCGGATGCCGTTCAGCTATCTGCTTAATTACATCAATTGTATTCTCGACCATCGCAACCTCAGTCTTTAGTTCTTTCAGATAACTGCTGTCCGGTCTGAACGTCTGATCTATCGCTCTGTTAGGTTTCAATTCCACTTGACCCCTGTTCTTACTCTCCGACAAATAAAAATCGGTCACCAAAAATCTTTCAGTTTTATTCAGCGAAGGAGGATTATGCACCACGAAAACCGGCACCTTGACATCATATCCATAGTCGGAAAAAGCCTTATAACATCTTGTATTTCCTTTAATCACCACATATTCATCGCCATGCTTCTCCACCACTATCGGGCTCATATCCGACCTATTTCCATCAAGAAATTCCAAGGAAGCGGGACTGTATCTCGCAATACCCGCACTGTCGTAGAGAGAGTCAATAATCCGCATATCCTTGAATTTCAAACTACGAATCTCCTTCTTCAGGAATCTCAGATCCACGACTTTCTTATATTCGAAACTCACATTTCTGTCCGTCCCGTCTTCCCGATATGCACCGACCGATTTGACCACTTCTATAAACCGTTCAGGACTCTCCTCATGCAGACTCACCGACAATCGTTTTGAATCAGGAATTGACTTACAGAATGTCTGCAATATTTTCGATACAAACACGCTGTCGGATATACTGTTATATACCTTAGCTATAATTTTGGGTTCCCCATCGACAATCTCACCGGTGTTATGCATAAGAACGCATTTGCACTGATCGTTGAATTGAAAGAAAAAACCTCTTATTAGTTCATTCTCGCCAACAGCCTCCGGTTCAATCCCCAGAGCCTGCAGCAGACGTTTCTGAGCTTCCAGTCTCTCAATTTTACCCTCTGTAATCGCCTGTGGACAATATTTTACCGCCACATTTATCCCGTTGTTTATCCACGATATGAGCGTTGGGAAAATCGACCACACCCAGTTCAGATTGATATCCGATACCAATATCGTGTCACAGCCGTCATAGCTCCAGAAAGCCACTTGATTGTGAACCATATCAATATCGTCCAGCGTCCTGTTTGCAGAAACAAAGAAACAGTCAGCGCCATGCTTTTTCAGCTTAGCGTCGGTCTCATTGATAAACTTCCTCATCCCCTCCCTGCCGGCTTCTATCAGACAGCCGACTTTCTCGGGAGTAAGTGCGTCAAACGAAATCGCTGACACACCGTCAATCACTATGTCCACTTCATTCACCCCGTCATGACCGTATATCGGCTGTTCGGCATTGGCATTCTTGTTGCGTAATGACTCCGGACCGTCAACAATAGTTTCTATAACAGCAAAAGAATAATCCTTAAACGTTTCGATCGGTTTATTCTCACCCTTCAAGTGAAACGACAGAGCCTGATAATAGTTAGGCAACGAATCATGAATACGGTTTGGACGGTTTATCAGCAGTCCTCCGTCGGCGTGATAATTCCCGTCCACATTAGCAGGCGAAAAATAAAAAGGTATGCTGCATGAAGCCGCAACCGCGTCAGCTACCCTCTTATTAGCCGTGGCGGGATTATGCTTGTTCCATTCAACGACCTTCTTCCGGCTTACGTCGCAGGAATATACCGTCAGGTCAATCGACAGATTACTGAAAGTAATTTCACCTGCACCTTCTTTACCCGGAATTTCATGGAGCCATTTGTCCACGATCTCCGCAATGTTTCGGCTGTCATGATATCCGAAGTGCCGCAATAGAATTTTCCGGGTATTAAATCCCAAAACCAACCAGTCAGAAAACACCAGCACTATCATTGCCGCTATGAATAGCGGTATGAACCAGGTGTGACCATTAGCCAGCCACCACAATAAAGCTGTTACCGCCAGGACAACCCCGGCAAATATCAGATAATGTTTGCACCTTAGCGGAGAATGGGAGATCGGAATTCTCTTAATCTCGTCAGAATTAGCAATCTCAAGTATTTTTTCGGGAGAAGCGCCCGCGGCAATCAGAGCGGCAAAAATAGCCCCGGCAGAAGTACCGGCGACATGCGAAAAACCTATTCCCGCCTTTTTTGCTTCAGCATAAGCTCCGGCATAGGAAATAGCTTTTACACCACCCCCCTGAAAAACGCCCAGACAATTACAGAATAACAGCTGACTGTCAATATTCATCTCCCGATAACCT
>CAZKSF010000035.1:0-26466 GCA_964555405.1 uncultured Bacteroides sp. | reverse complement strand
GGTTCGGTAGGTGTCTTCAGCAAAATCCTGGTGACCGGGGGTATCAAGAATATTTATCTTATAATCGCCATAATTGAATCCCATAACGGAAGTAGCGACTGATATGCCACGCTGTTTTTCTATCTCCATCCAGTCGCTTGTAGCCGTTTTCTTTATCTTATTCGATTTGACAGCTCCTGCGACATGAATTGCCCCACCGAAGAGCAAAAGTTTCTCTGTCAGGGTGGTTTTACCTGCGTCAGGATGCGAAATTATCGCGAATGTCCTTCTGCGTGATATTTCATCTGTAAGTTGTGACATTTACTTATTTTCTTTTTCCTTTATATTATTCTCATTCATACGATTCAGACAATTTTCCAGACTCTCTCTCCAATGGGGTATATTAATACCATAAGATCCTGAAATAAGACTTTTGTCAAGAACACTATATAGAGGTCGTTGAGCAGTCATCGGTATATTCTCTGAAGTTATTGGAAGCACTTTTGATGCATCTTTACCGTAATACCGATATACTTCCACAGCAAGATCATACCAGGAACAAATTCCCTGATTTGAAAAATTAAAAATTCCTCCAATCCAGCGAGGCGATACCAATATACGACTGATTGCTTTTGCAAGATCATAAGCCGATGTAGGCGAACCAATTTGATCTATAACCACCTTAGAAGTTCTACCCTCCAACGCATTACTCTTCATGGTTTTTACAAAATTTTTTCCATAAGGAGAGTACAACCATGATGTTCTTATAATTAACCCTTCACTCGCCATGTCAAGTAAAAGCATCTCACCCTGGCGTTTTGACCTGCCGTATTCCGATAATGGATTTACTTTATCGGATTCGCGATAAGGACGATTGGTCTTACCGTCAAACACGTAATCTGTGGAGATATGTATGATCTTTGAGTCATTCCTGTTAGCAGCTGTGGCAAGCACACCAACAGCCTCTGCATTCACAGCCCGACATTCACGCGGATTCGCTTCAGCTCCGTTTACGTCTGTAAAAGCTGCGCAATTAATGATATGAGTAAACTGTCCTTCTCCAACTATGCGATCTACCGCAACCCGATCGGTCAGATCAAGTTGTTGCCTGTCGACATATGTTGTAATACCGGGCATAGAAACTTCAAGTACATTACTCAGTTCTTTTCCAAGCTGTCCAGAGGCCCCTGTAACAAGTATCTTCATTGCATCCATTAAATTTCTATGCAAAGATAACGTTTAACCGCGGATTTGCCATATTAATGTACCTTTTTTCTTTCTCAGCATATTCCTGCAATATATTTTTCAATTTTTATTCTGTCTTTATCCGAGAATCGCTATATTTGCATATTGAAAAATCAAACAATAGTTTATCATGAAAATCGAACACTTCACCGCGACATCGCCCAAAGGGGAGATCGACCTTTACAAGCTTACCAACGACAATGGAGCATCTGTTACCCTGTCTTCACTTGGAGCCGGTATAGTTTCTGTGATTGTCCCTGATGCCAAGGGCGTGATGGATGATGTGGTACTTGGATATTCCAATGCTGCTGATTATTTTTATGACGGTCCCTGTGCTGGAAAAGTTCCGGGACGTTATGCAAACCGTATTGCCAAAGGTTTATTCTCAATCGGTGACAAAAATTACTCACTTGCCATTAATAATGGACCTAATGCTTTACATGGAGGACCGGAAGGTTTTCAAAATCAGATTTGGAAATCAAAAATCGTCGGTGATAACACCATCGTATTCACTTATCACAGTGTTGACGGAGAAGAAGGTTATCCCGCAAACGCGGATATAGAGGCTTCATACACATGGACTGAAGACAATAAGCTTATACTGAAACTGTCGGCTACTTCCGACGGTGATACAATCGTAAACTTAACTAACCATGCTTATTGGAATCTCGACGGTCATAATTCCGGTGACATTCTCAATCATGAATTATGGCTTGCTTGCTCGAATTATCTCCCCACAGATGATTCTCTTATTCCTACCGGAGAAATTGCTACTGTCGAAGGAACTCCTATGGATTTCACAGAACCTAAGCTTATCGGTCGTGATATAAAAAATGATTTCCCCGCTCTTAATTATGGAAAAGGTTACGATAATTGCTGGATGGTAGATGATTGGAAACCCGGCGTTATTCGTGAAGTAGCACGTCTTTCGAGCGATAAATCGGGTCGTATCTTAACTGTTTCAACAACACAACCTGCCGCTCAGGTATATACGGGCAACTGGCTCGCCGGATCTCCTATAAACAAATCAGGTCGTTCCTACAATGACTATGATGGAGTGGCAATTGAGTGTCAACACACTCCCGATGCGCCCAATCACCCGCAGTTCCCGTCAACTTTACTGCACAAAGGTGAAAGAATGAGTGAAGAAATTGTTTTTTCATTTTCGACGAAGTAAAAACCAACAAAACAAATATTTATAACCACAATGAAACCTACTTTATTTGTTCTTGCTGCCGGTATGGGTAGCCGTTACGGTGGTCTTAAGCAACTCGATCCGCTTGGACCTAATGGAGAAACCATCATGGACTACTCTATTTATGATGCTATTCAGTCTGGTTTTGGCAAAATCGTATTCGTTATACGTAAAGATTTTGAACAAGATTTCCGTGAAAAAATTCTCTCAAAATATGAAGGTCACATCCCTGTCGAAGTAGTTTTTCAGGCAATCGACAAACTGCCTGAAGGGTATAAATGTCCGGAAGAGCGTACCAAACCTTGGGGTACTAACCATGCAGTGCTGATGGGACGCGATGTTATCAAAGAACCATTTGCTGTGATTAATGCCGATGACTTTTATGGTCGCAATGCTTTTGAAGTGATGGCTCGCGAACTCAGTCGCCCTCGTGATAAAAAAGGTGACTATTGCATGGTGGGCTTCCGCGTCGGTAACACAATGACTGAAAATGGATCTGTTGCCCGCGGTGTTTGTACAACCAATGACAATGGCGAACTCACTTCGGTAGTTGAACGCACGGCTATCAGTTATAATGACAAAGGAGATATTGTTTTCACTGATGAAAACGGCGTTGAACAGACCCTTGACCCGGCTACTCCCGTTTCTATGAATCTTTGGGGATTTACACCCGATTATTTTGATTTCAGCGAACGTGAATTCCGCAAGTTCCTTGACAAAGATCTGAACACTCCTAAGGCAGAGTTCTTTATTCCTTTATGCATTGATGCGCTGATCAGTAACGGAGAAGCTTCGGTGAAAGTTCTCGATACCGATAGCCGTTGGTTTGGTGTAACTTACGCAGCCGACCGTCCAGGCGTTGTTGAGAAGTTTGCTGAGCTTCATAAAAACGGTACTTATCCTGATAAACTTTTCTGATGCCTTTTCGTTTAAACGAATAAATCTTATAGTAAAAAACATACTATACTAAATAACAACAGCTGCTATTATGAGAATTTCATATAGCAGCTGTTGTTATTTAATTGAAAATCATTAACAAGTCACTTTTAATCTTTAGGACCATCATCATTCCTGGGATTGTTATTTAATGCCTTTGTACGTTCTTTTACTAAAGATGCGTCATCTTTACCATCATCTCCAGCATTTATTGCGACTCCCGGATACTCGCGTGCATCCTGTGCGAGCTGATCCTCTGTTCTTTCTTTCTTTGTTTCCATATCTTCAAATGTTAGTTGTCTGTTTATTTTTAAAACACATGATGCCTTAAAAATGTTTTTTCAATTTTCAACGAGTGGCAATTTATTCATTTGATCGATATAATCGAGAATCTCTTCTTTTCCTCGTCCATCCTCACTTGAAGAAGTAAATATCGGAGGTAATTCCTCCCATGATTCAAGGAGTTTGCTGCAATATTGCGCAACTTTCCGTCGTCCGGCTTCAGGACCGGATTTATCCATCTTGGTAAACACAATGCTGAATGGAACCCCATTTTCTCCAAGCCATTCCATAAATTCTAAGTCTATTTTTTGCGGCTCATGACGAGAATCAATTAGCAGAAAGAGATTTGTCATTTGCTTACGTCCAAGTATATATCCCTTGATCATTTCCTGCAATTCATCTCTTGATTCTTTACCTCTGCGAGCATAACCATATCCCGGTAGATCCACAATATACCAGCTATCATTTACAAGAAAATGATTGATCAACATGGTTTTGCCTGGCGTAGCTGAGGTCTTTGCCAGTCGGGAGTGACCGGTAAGCAGATTTATAAGAGAGGATTTTCCCACATTCGATCGACCTATAAAGGCATATTCATGTCGCTGGTCCGACGGACATTGGTCGACGTTTGAATTGCTCACAACAAAACGGGCAGTATTTATCAGCATATTTTTTCTTTTTTATTTATGTAAAGTTAACGCTTCTTTATATAAGAAACAAATTTACTCATTGACTGTTGTCAAAAAATTATGTAATTTTGTAATGGATACCTAGTTTTCATAATGCAGATACAATTTGTCCAGGTCATAGTCCCGCTTGCCTTAAACACGGCATTTACTTACAAAGTAAAACCGGAGGATGCTTCCTGCATCTCTATTGGTTCACGAGTCGTCGTTCCATTCGGAGGTAGAAAATTCTACACTGCAATTGTCACTTCCATTAATCCTGTTCCCCCAAAAGATATTGATATCAAATATATTGATCAAGTCCTTGATAGTAATCCCATTATTTCTAAAGCACAACTTGAACTATGGAATTGGGTATCAGATTATTACTTGTGCACAATAGGTGAAGTTTACCGGGCTGCAGTCCCTGCCGGACTCAAACTTGAAAGTGAAACATATGTAGACTTATCTCCTGAGTTTACACCGGAAATGCTCAACAATGTATCTCCTAATGGACGTGAAGTCATTTTTCATTTGGAACACGCTTCAAAAAAACTATCGGTAGGTCAACTTTCAAAGTTAACCGGTATATCATATGTTTCCGGAATTATTACCAACCTTTTATCTTCAGGTGCCATTATAATTTCCGAAAAACTTGTTGAACGATACCGAACCGTCAAACAATCATTTGTTGTTCTACAAGCAAAAAAAAATGTTGCCGGTGAGACTACTCGGCTTTTTGCATTGGTAAAAGGTGCACGTAAACAAGAAATCGCGCTTATGGCCCTTATAGAATTGTCCGGATTTAACAGGGCTGATGAATCAAAATGCACCGAAGTACCACGAAAATTACTTGAAGAACGTGCAGAAGTGGCACCTGCAGTAATCAATTCTTTGCGTCAAAAAGGTATAGTTCGTATTATACAACGTGAAATCAGCAGATTTACTTATAACGGTCCTTCTATTGGAACCCTTCCTCACCTATCAGAGGCTCAAAACAAGGCTTTAAACGAGATTCATCAATCATGGGTCGATCATAATGTAACCCTTCTTCATGGTGTTACTTCCTCAGGAAAAACAGAAATATTCATGCACCTGATTGATTTTGTAATCAATCAAGGAAAAAATGTTCTTTTCCTGGTTCCGGAGATAGCCCTGACTACACAGCTTACAACACGCCTTCAGCAAGTTTTTGGAGATAAGGTGATAATATATCATTCAAAATTCTCTGACAACGAACGTGTCGAAATCTGGCGTAAAATTCTTAATTCCAATGAACATCATGTTATTATAGGAGCACGTTCGGCAGTGTTTCTTCCTTTCCGTTCTCTTGGCTTAGTTATAGTTGATGAGGAACATGAGTCAAGTTATAAACAACAGGATCCGGCGCCAAGATACAATGCTCGTGACACAGCTACAATCTTAGCTCGCCTTTATGGAGCAAAAACATTGCTCGCCAGCGCGACTCCGTCAATTGATACTTATTATAAAGCCAGGAGTGGAAGATTTGGGCTGGTGACATTATCTGAACGATATGGAAACATCGAATTACCCGTCGTTGAATTAGTGGATATGAAGACAGAACGTAAATCGGGAGCCTTATCAGGAATGTTTTCCCGTCATTTACGAAATTCAGTAACTGAAACTATTTCTTCAGGAAAACAAGCTATATTGTTCTTGAACCGGAGAGGCTACTCTCCTATTGCCGAATGCCCACATTGTGCCTACGTCCCAAAATGCAAAGATTGTGATGTATCACTTACTTACCACCGGCGTATTGGGAAATTGGTATGCCATTACTGTGGAACTGAATATCCTATGCCTGTAGTTTGCCCTGTTTGTCATGAACCCGGGATTAAACCATTGGGCTACGGTACCGAACGGATTGAAGAAGATATCGAACATGCCTTTCCTGATGTTCCTGTTTTACGCATGGACTTAGATACCACACGGGCTAAAGACGGTTACGATAAAATCATTGACGAGTTTTCTAAAGGCTCATCCAAAATATTAGTCGGAACTCAGATGGTTACCAAAGGCTTGGATTTTAATAACGTTCAAACCGTAGGAGTCATCAATGCCGATGCCATGATACATATGCCTGACTTCAGAGCCGGAGAACGTGCTTTCAATATGCTTGAACAAGTTGCCGGTCGCGCTGGCAGACGTAATATACAGGGAAAAGTGATAATACAGACATCTGAACCCACTCATCCCCTATTGCAATCAATTATATCCCATGATTACGCATCACACTATGCACAAGAGATTGACGAAAGACACCGTTACAATTTTCCTCCTTTCACCCGGCTGATAAATGTTTTTATAAAACATCGCGATCCTGAAGCGGTTGTCAATATATCCAGGATATATGCCGATCAGTTACGAAAATTGTTCGGTAATAGAGTATCAGGACCTGAAGAACCCGAGATATCCCGTATTCAGACTTATTATATCCGAAAAATAATGTTAAAATTCGAACTTGAAGTATCGATGCCGAAAGTACGTCAGATATTGAGAGATACCCTTGTTTATATGTACGAAACAGGGATCGACTCGATCCGCCAGACTATTTTTGCATTCGATGTCGATCCCTGTTGAAAACTCGGTTTTATTTTGATGACCGTTTACGCTCAAGCTCATCAAGAATGATTTTGCGCAAACGTATATGATGTGGTGTAACCTCTACATATTCATCAGCCTTTATATATTCGAGGGCTTCTTCAAGACTGAAAACCACCGGAGGTATAATGCGGGCTTTATCATCTGCTCCTGACGCTCGCATATTAGTCAGTTTCTTGGATTTAGTTACATTAACTACTATATCATTGTCTTTAGCATTCTCACCTACTACCTGACCGGCATAGACTTCTTCCTGTGGAAATATAAAGAAACGACCTCTGTCCTGAAGCTTATCAATTGCATAAGCGTAAGCCGTTCCCGCCTCCATTGCTATTAGTGATCCATTAGTACGTCTTTCAATGTCACCTTTCCATGGTTGATACTCAAGGAAACGGTGTGCCATAATAGCTTCACCGGCTGAGGCTGTAAGCACATTGTTTCTAAGTCCGATAATCCCTCGAGACGGAATATGGAATTCCATATGAACCCGATCATTCTGTGTAACCATTGAAACCAGATCGCCTTTACGACGGGTAACCATATCTATCATTTTCGATGAATATTCTTCCGGAACATTTATTGTCAGGAGTTCGACAGGCTCACACTTCACTCCATCAATCTCCTTAATGATTACCTGGGGTTGACCAACTTGCAGTTCATAACCCTCACGACGCATTGTTTCGATCAGAACTGACAGATGTAACACTCCTCTTCCGAATACCGTCCAGACATCTTCCTGATCCGCTTTTGTGACACGTAAAGCAAGATTCCTGTCAAGTTCCTTGATAAGTCTGTCTCCAATATGACGTGAGGTCACGTACTTACCGTCTCGACCGAAAAAAGGCGAATCATTAATAGTAAATGTCATTGACATTGTTGGTTCATCGATAGCTATGCGGGGAAGAGCCTCCGGATTCGCCACATCAGCTACAGTATCACCAATCTCAAAGCCCTCGATCCCAACGAGTGCACATATATCGCCACTTTCCACGCTCGGAACGCGCTTACGACCCATCCCCTCAAAAACATGAAGCTCCTTTATTCGCTGCTTGACTATTGAACCGTCACGTTTACACAGCGCAATTTCCATTCCTTCACGTAATTCTCCTCTATGAACACGACCGACTGCAATTCGACCCACATATGAAGAGAAGTCCAATGAGGTAATTAACATTTGAGCCGGTCCTTCTAACTGAGTCGGAGCCGGTATATATTCTATAATCGCATCAAGTACCGGCAATATATTATCAGTCGGAGTCTTCCAGTCGGTGCTCATCCATCCCTGCTTCGCTGACCCATAAACTGTGGGGAAATCAAGTTGATCTTCTGTTGCATCGAGATTAAACATCAGATCGAATACCATTTCCTGAACTTCGTCCGGGCGACAATTGGGTTTATCCACCTTATTAATGACTACAACCGGTTTCAAACCCATCTGAATCGCTTTCTGAAGCACGAATCTAGTCTGAGGCATAGGTCCTTCAAAAGCGTCTACAAGCAAAAGACACCCGTCAGCCATATTAAGAACTCGCTCTACTTCTCCACCGAAATCGGCGTGTCCGGGAGTATCAATAATATTGATTTTATAGTCCTTATAGTTAATAGACACATTCTTTGACAAAATGGTTATACCGCGTTCACGCTCAAGATCATTATTGTCAAGTATCAACTCTCCTGTCGACTGATTATCACGGAAAAGATGACCGGCTAAAAGCATCTTATCCACAAGAGTGGTTTTGCCATGGTCAACGTGAGCTATTATAGCTATGTTTCGGATGTTCTGCATAATGTCTGTTATATGACAATTTTCAGAGCGCAAAATTACTCATTTCATTCGAGTTTTTAAAACCAATTTATAAAATTATTACTTAACTAAAATTTATTTTTTATTAAACAACTAATCCTTTTATTTGATACACAACACTTAAGTTACAAATCTTGTTAATAATAGAAATAACATTTGTAACGTTTTTATTGTACCGATATAAACTCATGATTGGACATGTTTCAAACATATTCAAGTCTCTTAAAAATAATGTAAGAGAAAGTACCTGGCGAATGAATCGCCGGTTCTCTTCCCGTATCCGCATCACAACAAGGATATTTGATATCATAACTTTTATATCGGCAATTTTCTTTATTACAAGTTTTATAATCTTCATTGGTTTTGAGCATAATTCCGGTGATATGCTGCTTCTGGTAAGCGTTGTACGCGGTACACAGATTGTTTTTATAGCCAATGTTTTGTATAATCTCTTGTTCAATAAAGGCAATACTTTCCGGGGGGCAAAATTCCTTAGTTGGATAATAAATTTTTTTGTTTTACTTTCGGTCATCCCCTGGCTTCTACGGATAGGTTCCGGACATATGATATTAACGGCAACCGGCACACGTGTCGTATTCTATGTCATTATCACCATTCTTCTCATATATTCTTTTATAGAATTAAGCTATGGTGTAATGTCTCTTCTTTCACGTCGAACTAACCCGGCACTAATCCTATCGGCAAGCTTCATAATTTTTATAGTTGTTGGGGCATTTATGCTTAAGCTCCCGCGGTGTTCTTATTATCCGATAAGTTTTACGGATGCTTTGTTTGTTTCTACAAGCGCTGTATGTATCACGGGGCTGACACCCATTGATGTCGCTACTAATCTGACCCCGTTCGGTCAACTCATACTCGCTGTACTTATACAGATCGGAGCTTTAGGTGTGATGACATTCACAAGCTTCTTTGCATTGTTTTTCACAGGAAATTCTTCGATTTTCAGTCAGATGCTTTTAAGCGATATTATCTATTCGAAATCAATGAGTTCATTGATTCCAATGCTGTTATATATTCTCATAATAACACTTTTTATCGAGATTATTGGAGCACTGATGATTTTTATCTCGGTCCATGGTATGCTCGGAATGTCTTTGTCTCAAGAGATCTTTTTTTCCTGCTTCCACGCTATTTCAGCTTTTTGTAATGCAGGATTTTCCACATTACCCGGAGGTTTGTCAAATCCTGTTTTGCTTTATGGCAACCAATCTATTTATTGGGTAATAAGCTTACTGATAGTTTTGGGAGCTTTAGGTTTTCCAATTCTTGCCAATTTCCGGGAAGTTTCGATAATTTACATTCGTAGATTAACTCACCGTATTTTTCACCACCGGTTAAAAGAAAATCCAATTCACATATATTCTGTAAACACTAAGATTGTATTGGTTACTTTCTTTAGTTTATTCTTTATAGGAGCAGTCTTATTCTGGTTGCTCGAACGTTCAAACACTATTGCGGGAATGTCTTGTACAGAACAGATAACCCAGTCTGTTTTCAATTCTGTCACCCCCCGCAGTGCAGGTTTTACATCAGTTAACCCCGCGACTTTTTTAAATTCCACTTTACTTATTGTGTTATTTCTGATGTGGATAGGCGGTGCGTCCCAGTCTACGGCAGGTGGCATTAAAGTTAACACATTTGCTATAATATTTCTATTTTTACGTTCCGTTATTCATGGACGTCGCGATGTCACAGCTTTCGGACGCACTATAGCAAACGGTTCTTTGCGACGTGGCTTAGCAGTTGTCATGATTTCAATCATATCTCTTGCTCTCTTTTCTATAATTTTGATAATAATAGAACCTGAGTTACCACCGCGAGCACTGCTTTTCGAGACAGTATCAGCTCTATTCACCGTTGGTTCTTCTTTAGGTATAACAGATCAGCTGTCGGATCTGTCAAAGATTATAATTAGTATCGCCATGTTCCTGGGTAGAGTAGGAATGCTTTCTCTTCTGATGGGTTTTGCCGGTAAACACCACGAACAACAAGCTCGTCTGCCTGAAGGAACTATTATAATAAGTTAACCCTTACTCTTTAAATATATGCGTTTTTTAGTCATTGGTTTAGGCATTTATGGAGCTAATCTTTCTTGCGATCTTGCAGCTCTGGGACATGAAGTTATTGGTGCAGATATAAGTGGTTCTTTAGTCGATAGTATTAAGGACTATATTTCAACCGCTTACATTATTGATTCGACTGATGAAGCTTCTTTAAGTGTTCTTCCAATAAAAAATGTCGATATTGTCATTGTAGCTATAGGTGAAAATTTTGGTGCGAGCATCAAGACCGTTGCCCTTTTGAAAAAAATGGAGGTTAAACGCATTTATGCCCGTGCTATTGATTCTCTTCACGAATCCATTTTGCAAGTAATCGGTGTTGAACGTATCCTTAAACCTGAACAGCGTGCGGCACATGATCTCGTTAATGAAATGTCATTAGGAGGGTCGGTTACTTCTCTCAGAATTGATCAGGATCATTTTATTCTAAAATTTCAAGCTCCGGATTTTTTGTATGGTGAAAGATATGCCGATTTGAACCTTGAAAAAAAATATAACCTTAAGCTTATCGCCGTTACTCGCGCTGTTAATGTTCAAAATATTATCGGAGCTGCACATTCTGAAGAACGTGTTTTCGACTTTAATAATATGCCTGAAGCAACCGTTGAAAAAAATGATATTTGGACTTGTGCCGGAACCGTCAAAGCATTTCATTCTATTTCAAAAATATAGACAACTAATAATCTTATTTTCCAAAAATGTTGATCACAATATATCAAGTATTGACAACAAATTGGAGAACTTTTGCAGGCGCTTTAGTGTTTTAGGAATAAATCGGAAATATTAACCCAGTAAAACTATAAATATGGATGTTCAGGAAATCATCACCCAACTTAAAAGTAAATTCGGTGATTCATTTGATGTTTCTAAAGTCACAAGTGTTCTTCAGGGACTCGATCTCAAAAATTTTTCGCTTTCAGATATAATTGCTAAACTTAAGACCGACGGTCTGTTAGGCAATATTAATATTGACAGCGTCAAGGATAATGTTATTGACGGACTAAAAGGTAAAGCGGGAAGCATGCTTGGCGGCATGTTTGGCAAATAACTTTCAGCTTAGGATATTTTTCAGTTTGCAATATGGGTGTACTTCTTCAAAGAGGTATGCCCATATTGCAGTAATAAGGCGGATGATTTATTCTTTTTTTAATTCTTTTTCATACTTTAGTCTGATAGAATTATAAAAAATATTATCTTTGTCAGGAATATTATTTATTTTTGTCACATGTTCGCAAAATTCAGACCTCATTCCCGTGTTAGCTCTCTGTTTCTGACATTCATAGCAGCTTTTCTTTATTCTTGTGGTGAAAATAATCCTTCTGAAATCGATTATTATACACAACTTTACTTACCGGTAACAGAGCTTGAATTCAACTCCGAAAATTCATATTTAAATCTGGAAGTTATCAGTTCCGGAAATATAACATGGCATATCATTTCACTCCCCGAATGGCTGTCCGCTTCACCCATTCAGTCATCTGTCTCCGAAAACGTGCGTGTAACGGCTGCCGCCAATAACGGTGAAGAACGAAAAGCGATATTTATTGTCAAATCAATATCGGAAGCTTTTCCTGTTGAATGGAAAGTTTCCGTAACACAAAAGAAACGGATTCCTAATAGTCCAAATGAGGAATAAAAAGATTTATAACGCATATTTCACGGATAATATGTAAATTTGCACTAATGATATTTATCAATTGATGGACAACAACGAAAAACAAGACCTCCTTGATCGACGCTATCTGCGCATGGCGCGTATTTGGGCTGAAAATTCCTATTGCAAACGTCGCCAGGTTGGTGCACTTCTGGTCAAAGATCAGATGATAATCTCCGATGGTTTCAATGGCACTCCTGCCGGGTTTGAAAATATTTGTGAAGATGAGGTGGGTGTTACAAAACCTTACGTTTTACATGCTGAAGCTAACGCTCTGACCAAAGTTGCGCGAAGTAATAATTCAAGCGAAGGTTCTACTCTTTATATCACTGCGTCACCTTGTGTTGAGTGTGCAAAAATGATTATTCAGTCCGGTATCCGACGTATAGTTTACAACGAACTTTATCGTATTTCTGATGGAATAGATCTCCTCCGGAGAGCCGGTGTAGAATGTGTTCACATTGAAAATCTCTAAAATGGCAAAATCCAGTAATATTGCATTCAAGGCTCTGGCACCTCTAGCCGGTGCCGTTATATTTGGTATCGGTATTTGGGTAGGTGCTAAATTTTTCTCTTCAAATACCGGCTCAGCACCTTTAGGGAAAATCGAGATGCTTATGAATCTTATCGGTCGAAATTATGTAGACAGGATTGATACCGATAGTCTTCTTGAAGCCACTATTCCCGATCTTATGGCAAAACTTGATCCTCACAGCAGTTACATCCCTGCAAGCGAACTTGAAGATGTTAATTCCGATCTTGAGGGTGCTTTCAGTGGTGTGGGAATTTCATTCACTATCAGCAACGACACAATAGTTGTGCTGGAAGTAGTTAACGGCGGACCTTCCGAAAGAGTTGGACTGCTGGCAGGCGATCGGATTATTACAATTGATGACTCTGTTGCCGCCGGGAAAAATTGGTCGAACTCAAAGGTTATGTCTACTCTACGCGGTCCGAAAGACACCGTAGTGAAATTAGGGATTAAACGTGACACTTCACCCGAACTTTTGGATTATGAAATAACCCGTGGAGAGGTTCCCACCACTTCTGTCGACGCTTCTTATATTATCGAACCAGGTGTGGGATATATAAAGGTTTCAAAATTTGCCCGTACTACCTATAACGAATTTATTGAAGCTTTGGGATCTCTTCACTTCCAGGGAGCCGACAAATATATTATAGACCTCCGTGGTAACGGTGGTGGTTTTATGGAAATGGCTGTTCTCATGGCTAATGAATTCTTACCCCCTTTACGGACTATTGTGTCAACCAGGTCAAAAGACCGCGAACACGAAAGTCTGATGTTGAGTGATGATAACGGTTCGTTCCATGATGCAGAAGTGGTTGTATTAATTGATGAATTTTCTGCAAGTGCAAGTGAAATTTTTGCCGGTGCCATCCAGGATAACGACCGAGGTGTCGTAATAGGACGTCGTTCATTTGGCAAAGGACTTGTGCAACAACAGTACGAACTCCCCGACAGTAGTGCAGTCCGTCTGACTGTTTCTCGTTATTACACCCCTGCCGGACGCTCTATTCAAAAGCCTTTCGTACGCGGTGCATCTAAGGACTACGACAAGGATCTTCTTGACAGATTCTCTCATGGCGAAGCATACTCGGCTGACAGTATACGATTAGATACAACCGTCACATACCTCACTGTTGCCGGCCGTCCTGTTTATGGAGGAGGTGGTATCATGCCGGATATATTTGTTCCAAATGATACTGCTGACATTACCTCCTATTTTATTGCAGTGCAGGATGCCGGGGCTTTCCACAAGTTCGCTCTTGATTATGTCGATAAAAATCGTAACCGGTTATCTGAGGCTAATGATACCGAAGAACTACTTGTTATGCTCCCAGAAGACAGGGAATTATTAAGGGATTTCGCCATGTTTGCATCGCGGGAATGTGGCATTGAGCCAAATTGGAGAAACATCAACATTTCACGTTACATAATTGTTAATAATCTAAAAGCATTAATTGCTCGCGATGTCCTGGGGATTCAGGCACTTTATGAAATCATCAATCTTCAGGATGCCACCGTAAGCAAAGCGGTTGAAATTATTACAACCGGAACTGACTCCGTTCTTAATCCGGTTACCGAATAATTTTTTCAACTGACACTTTTTAGTTTGGACAATTAATAACCTTGAAAATGAAAAAAGAAGCCATTCGAAGAATGATAGCAGCTCAAAAAAGCTTACTTGATGAAGCTGAACGTAATGAAGCTGCAGATCGTCTGTTTGCACGCCTCGAACAGCTTGCAGCATTTATGCTTGCTGATAATATTCTTGTTTACCACTCTCTTCCCGACGAGTTGCCGACCCACGCTTTTATCAATAAATGGTCATCGCGTAAACGTTTTTTCTTACCGCGAGTCAATGGTGTAAATCTTGAAATCCTACCATACGAGCGATCTCGGATGCACTTGGGTGCTTTCCGCATCGAAGAACCCGATGGTGATGATCTGACAAATATTGACGACATAGAACTCATTGTTGTGCCCGGTATAGCATACGACCAAGCAGGACATCGTATAGGTCGGGGTAAAGGTTATTATGATAGGATGCTCTCCGGTTCAAAGGCTCTAAAAATCGGTATTGCTTATGATTTCCAGCTTGTTGATGAATTTGACAGCGAGCCTACCGACGTTGATATGGATATAATTCTCACAGATCAGCGCTGCATTTTTGTACGACATAAATAATACTCTTTAATCATTCATTTCAGGCTTCATAATGGTTTCAGTACAGAATCTCTCTGTTGAATTCAGTGCCGTCCCGCTCTTTGACAATATCAATTATGTTATTAACCGAAAGGATAAAATCGCTTTAGTCGGTAAAAACGGAGCCGGTAAATCAACAATGCTTAAGATTATCGCCGGTTTGCAGAAACCTACCTCCGGGTGCGTGGCGGTTCAGGATGGCATAACTATCGGTTACTTACCTCAGCAGATGGTTATTTCCGATTCTCTTACGGTTGCCCAAGAAGCTCGAAAAGCATTTGCACATATTGATCAACTTCACCACGAATTTGAGCAGATCAACAATAACATACTTTCACGCACAGATTACGAGAGTGCGGAGTACCAGGATCTGATCGACCGGATGACTTCTCTTTCTGAAAGAATAGCCATTGAAGAAAGTGAAAATGGTGAGGCTGAAATCGAACGCACCTTAATAGGACTTGGTTTTGATCGCAGCGACCTAAACCGTCCGACTTCTGAATTCAGCGGAGGATGGAGAATGAGAATCGAGCTTGCCAAGATTCTTCTTCAACGACCTGAGCTGCTTCTGCTTGACGAACCGACTAATCACCTTGATATTGAGTCGATCCAATGGTTAGAGCAATTTCTTATCTCTAAGGCTAATGCTGTTGTTCTCGTTTCGCATGACCGTGCTTTTATTGATAACGTGACAAATCGCACCATTGAAATTTCCTTGGGTAAGATTTACGATTATTCTGTCAATTATTCTCGTTTTGTTACGTTACGGCAGGAACGTATCGAACAACAGATGCGTGCATATGCAAATCAACAGAAACAAATACAGGAAACTGAGGATTTCATCGAGCGTTTCCGCTATAAGGCAACTAAGAGCGTTCAGGTTCAGAGCCGTATAAAACAACTCGCCAAAATAGAGAGGATCGAAGTTGATGAAGTCGATACATCTCACCTGAATTTAAGGTTCCCCCCGGCTCCAAGGTCCGGCGATTTTCCTATTATAGCCGAAGATGTGGCTAAAGCTTATGGCAATCACATTGTATTTCAGAATGCCACGTTCACCATCAGACGTGGTGAAAAGGTCGCATTCGTCGGAAAAAACGGTGAAGGAAAATCGACTTTGGTGAAGTGCATAATGGGTGAGATACCGTTTACCGGAAATTTGAAGATTGGTCACAATGTACGGATCGGATATTTTGCACAGAATCAAGCCCAGCTCCTTGATGGTGATATTACCGTGTTTGATACTATTGACCGCGTTGCGGTGGGTGACATACGTACTAAAATCCGAGACATTCTCGGAGCATTTATGTTTGGGGGTGAGGCTTCTGATAAAAAAGTCAAAGTACTTTCAGGTGGCGAGAAGACCCGTCTTGCAATGATCAGATTACTACTCGAACCGGTTAATCTTTTGATTCTTGACGAGCCTACGAACCATCTGGATATGAAAACAAAAGACATTTTGAAGCAAGCAATTAAAGATTTCGACGGTACAGTTATTGTGGTATCTCACGACCGCGAATTCCTTGATGGACTTGTTGAAAAGGTTTATGAATTTGGAGGAGGTAAAGTAAAAGAATGCCTCGGAGGTATATATGATTTTCTTGAAAAAAAGAAAATTGAAAACCTTAATGAACTTGAATTATCCCGTTCACGGACATCCGGTGTTGTCTCTTCATCTTCAGGACTTTCATCCCCGTCCGAAAATACTGCAAATTCCAAAAACGACTACGCCGCAATGAAAGAACGCGAGAAAATTTTGCGTAAAGCCCGTAAGCGGGTGGCGGATGCCGAAAATGAAATTTCTAAAATTGAATCTGAAATCTCCGATCTTGAAAAAAGATTTGCGGCTGGCGAATCTGCCCCTGAGCTTTTTTCGACACATGCCGATCTAAATCATAAGCTTGAAAATGCCATGACAGAATGGGAGACTGCTTCAGAAGAACTTGAAAAATTGAGTTAGAATTATTCGTTCTGGAATACCTGAGAAAGACGGTGTTCAAGTTCCGTTGTAGTAATTCGGGAAGTAAGAACACCTTTATGAGCTATGGAAATGTTACCGGTTTCTTCCGATACAACAATTGCGAAGGCATCCGTTGCCTGAGAAATACCGAGGGCTGACCGATGTCGCAGACCAAGCGAACGCGGCACATTACGGTCATGACTTACCGGTAAAATGCACCCCGCTGATGCAAGACGTCCGTTCGCAATGATCAGAGCTCCATCATGCAGAGGTGAGTTCTTGAAAAAGATATTCTCTATCAGACGTGAATTGATAAGAGCATCAATCATGTCGCCTGATTTTTCATACGATTCGAGAGGTATATTCTGTTGTATTACAATCAGTGCTCCGGTTTTGCTCTTTGCCATATTCATGCAAGCATAAACTATAGCCAATACATATTTACGTGATCCAGCATTAGCATCTGCCTTAGTGTGACGAAACCATTGTTTTAAAAAACGCCATCGTTTATGATCACCTAATTCTACCAGAAAACGCTTTATCTGCTCCTGAAACAAAATCACGAGAACAAGTAATCCTATGCTCATGAATTTATCGAGTATTGTTCCGATAAGTTTCATTTCCAGTATCTGGGATGCGAATACCCAGACTACTATGAATGAAAGAACCCCGAAAAATATATTTATTGTCCCTGACTCTTTCATTATCCTGTAAAGATAAAACAGGAGCAAAGCCACGATGGCTATATCAAGTACATCCCTTATTCCGAAAGAATCCATGTGATAATTTATTTATTATCAATTAACATTTTGATCTTTACTACTTCTCTTGCTGCTTTCACATCATGAACCCTCAATATTGATGCGCCTCGTTCAAGAGCTGCCATATTGGCAGCAGTTGTTGCATTCAAAGCCTCTTCGGGAGTCACCCCGAGAGTCTTTGTTAACATTGACTTACGTGACACACCTACAAGAACCGGACGTCTGAGGATCTTTATCATTTCCGGTAAATGAGCCAGCAGATCATAATTCTGTTCCACCGTCTTTGCGAAACCAAAGCCTGGATCAATTATAATATCATTTACTCCAAGTTGAGCTAACTCTTCTATTTTCAATGACAGATCTCCGATTACCGAAGCAACCACACCATCGGGGGAATAATCGCATTGATTTTGCATCGTCGCTGGAGTACCTCGCATGTGCATCAACACATATGGAACCTGAAGAGCAGCAATCGTTGAAAACATCTCATTATCCAATGTTCCGCCACCGATATCATTGATTATATCCGCTCCAAATTCCTCTACGGCTATTTTGGCTACTCTGCTTCTGAAAGTATCTACCGAGATAGGCAATTCACATGCGCTGCTATCTTTCACTGCCCTTATTGCGTTGCAGAGACGCTCTGTCTCCTCCGCCTCACTTACTTCCGAAGCTCCCGGACGCGAAGAATATGCCCCGACATCTATAATATCAGCTCCTTCCTGCGCAATTATTTCAGCCTTTGCTTTCATCTTCTCGTAAACACTATCGGTCCTTGACCCGGAATAGAATGAATCGGGAGTAGCATTAAGGATTCCCGCTACAAGTGGATAGTCAAACCGATATAATCGTCCACGTATACAGAGGCTGAATGGCGGCATTTTCATTTCAACAGGTTTTAGCCGCGAAATTAATCATTTAAAGCCTTATTTACAAATCACCTCTCTAATTTCTATTAAAGGAAGCTTGAAATGAGAACTATTGCTATCAATAATGGCGCTACGTAACGGATAATATTATAAACCAACCATAGATATTTGCCTTTTAAATTTCCATTGTTGGTAATCTGAGCTTTGAACATGCCTTTTGGAGCAAACCATCCAACATATACACATATTCCGATCGACACAATAGGTAACAGAAGATTAGTTGCCACATTATCCAGAAAATTAAAGAAATCCGAGTATTTAGCACACAATGTAGAGAAAACAAAGACAGGTAACAATACAATCATACTTGATTTGAAACGGCTATATCCGAAACGGTCTCCCACAAATGCTACTGATACCTCTGCTATGGAGATTGTTGAAGTCAATGCAGCTACAAACAACAGCAGGAAAAACAGTATTGACCACAGCTGTGTGGCAGGAAGATTTGCAAAGACTTCAGGTAATGTTACAAAAACAAGTGTGGTACCTGCGAGTGATTCACCGGTTAAGTGAAATGAAACTACAGACGGAAAAATAATTATTCCCATCATTACCGCTACAAGCATATCAAGTAACGCTACTGTTATTGCAGTACTCCCGAGCTTAGTGTCCGGGCGGTAATAGGAGGCATATGTAACGAGGATCCCCATGCCAAGGCTCAATGAAAAGAACGACTGTCCGAGAGCATTAATGCATACCTTGGGTGTTATTGCCGAAAAATCAGGCTTGAAAAAATACTTCAGTCCATCCCCGGCTTCAGGAAGAGTAAGAGCAACGCAGCAAAATATCAGTAGAATCACAAACAACAATGGCATTAAAATATTTGATATTCGTTCAATGCCTTTCTGCACTCCTATCACAAGCACTATCAGATTCAGCCCAATTACGATATATGTATTGATCAGGGGATTCCAGCCTTCCGTGAGAAATTCTTTCATTCGTTCTGAAAACTGCCAGGCCTGATCCGTCATGCCCGAACCCTCCGGGGGTGCTGTCATCACGGGTTCATATAAAAGACCGGTTACCGACTGCCACAGATATTCAAATGTCCATCCGGCAACGACCATATAAAAACAGAGTATCGCATAACTTGCCACAATCGCAAGTCCTCCCACTCCATACCAAATTTTATTAGCCTTTAAATTGGAAAAGACTCCGATCGAGTCGGAACTGCCCGCTCTTCCTAAAGCGAATTCTGCAATCATCACAGGAATACCAAGTAGGAAAACACATAATACATACACAAGGAGGAATGCTGCTCCACCGTTTGCCTGTGTTTCTGCCGGGAAGCGCCATACATTACCCAATCCTACAGCCGAACCTACCGTCGCTGCGATCAATCCTATCCGCGATGCGAACTTTGCCTTTGTCTTTGCCATATAGTGATATTAATACATCTACAACGGAAAAACTTAATTTTTGTTGCGGATGACTAAATAATATCAACGAATTCTCCTTTCATCATTAACTCAGAGAGTTATATCTTTTGTTTTACAATTGGTTTATAATTCAAATGAAAAGTTTCCCATTTCAAAACGTTATTTATCTGAATACCAATAGACTACAATTTTGCAGTATTATCAAAAGTTTTCCAAAACATTTTTTCAAAACTTTTTCGGCGAAAAATTTGGAAGAGAAAAAGAGTTATTGTAGTTTTGCACCGCGGTTCCTGATTGGTTCCGTCAAACATCACTCAACATCCTAAAATACGACTCCAAAATATGATCACTACTGTTATAAAACGCGATGGTCGCGTAGTAGGATATAACGAAGAGAAAATCAAAGCGGCTATACGAAAAGCCATGTTGTCTACTTCTCAAGGTGAAGACGAAACTCTGATACAACGTATTGCCGATCGAATTGGCTTTACCGGAAAAGAGAGTATGACCGTTGAAGATATTCAGGATCGTGTGGAGATCGAGCTAATGAAGAGTTCTCGCAAGGATGTTGCCAAACGCTATATTGCTTACCGTGATCAGCGGAGCGTGGCTCGTCAGGCGAAGACTCGCGATGTCTTTCTGGAAATTATTGAGGCAAAAAACAGCGATGTTACTCGCGAGAATGCAAATATGAATACTGATTCACCTGCGGGTATGATGATGAAATTCGCAAGTGAAACTACCAAACCGTTCGTAGATGATTATTTACTCTCTCCCCAGACGCGTGACGCTTTGAGAAAAGGGTATATTCATATTCATGACAAGGACTATTATCCTACAAAAAGTCTCACTTGTGTTCAGCACCCTCTTGATAAGATTCTGAAATATGGCTTTGTTGCTGGACACGGTGAATCGCGACCGGCGAAACGAATTGAAACGGCAAGCATCATTTCATGTATCTCTCTCGAAACAGCTCAAAATGAAATGCACGGCGGTCAGGCAATTCCCGCTTTTGACTTTTACCTCGCACCGTTCGTAAGAAGTTCATATATTGAAGAAGTCAAGACCCTTGAAGCTTTGACTGGTGAAGATCTTAGTGATCTTTACAACATCCATATTGACGATTACTTGCCAAAATCCCTTGAAGGATTAAAAGGAAAAGAACGATTCAGGCAGCATGCCATAAATGAGACTGTAAGTCGCGTACATCAGTCCATGGAAGCATTTATACACAATATGAATACTATTCATTCACGTGGTGGTAATCAGGTTGTGTTCAGTTCTATCAATTACGGCACCGATACATCGGCTGAAGGACGATGTGTGATTCGTGAACTTCTACAGTCCACTTACGAAGGAGTCGGGAATGGCGCTACTGCTATTTTCCCGATCCAGATCTGGAAAAAGAAACGTGGTGTTAGTTATTTGCCTGACGACCCCAATTATGACCTGTATAAGTTAGCTTGCAAGGTAACGGCAAGGCGGTTTTTCCCTAATTTCGTAAATCTTGATGCCTCTTTCAACCAACACGAAAAATGGCGTTCTGATGATCCCGAACGTTATCTGTATGAAGTAGCCACTATGGGATGCCGTACTCGCGTATTCGAAAATCGTTTTGGTGAAAAGACTTCAGTTGGTAGAGGTAATCTCAGTTTTTCGACCATAAATATTGTTCGGCTCGCTATTGAAGTAATGGATATTTCCGATCCTGAGGAAAGAATCGAGAAATTCTTCGCCAAGCTCGATAAAGTTTTGGATATAACCGCAAAGCAGCTTGACGAGCGCTATAATTTCCAGAAAACTGCGTTGGCAAAACAATTCCCGTTGCTCATGACGCGCTTGTGGAATAACAGCGAACATCTCGGGCCAAACGATACTATCGAATCTGTAATAAACCAGGGAACCTTAGGTATTGGATTTATCGGGCTTGCTGAATGTCTTGTCGCACTCACCGGCAAACATCACGGTGAATCGGAAGAATCACAAAAATTAGGTCTACGTATTGTTTCACACATGCGTAACCGTGTAAATGAATTTTCTGAACAATATGGACATAATTACTCAGTCCTTGCCACACCCGCTGAGGGTTTGTCTGGAAAATTCACATCCGCCGACCGTAAAAAATTCGGAGAAATCAAAGGTGTTACTGATAAGATTTATTACACCAACTCCAATCACGTCCCGGTTTATTACCATTGCTCTCCCCTTCATAAGGCTCAGGTTGAGGCTCCGTATCACGACCTCACACGAGGCGGACACATATTCTATGTCGAAATAGATGGTGATGCTACTCATAATCCTCAAGCCATTGCCGATATCGTTGATCTGATGGATCGTTACAATATAGGTTACTGTTCAGTTAACCACAATCGTAACCGATGCATGGACTGTGGATATGAAGACGCTTCCGAATCTCTCGAAAAATGCCCGGAGTGCGGGGGTGAGAACATCGATAAACTCCAACGCATTACAGGATATCTCGTAGGAACAACTGACCGTTGGAACCGTGCCAAACTTGCGGAACTCTCCGACCGTGTCGTTCACAAATAATACATTTTCTGATGCATAACGCTTTACCTGTCGGGCACACCTTGCGTGTGCTCGACATTGTTGATGGCACATCGGTGGATGGTCCCGGTCTGCGTACATCTGTCTATCTTTCCGGTTGTTCTCACCATTGCGATGGTTGTCATAATCCACAATCGTGGGACCCTGAAAATGGCGATATTATTTCTGCTTCAGAACTCATTGCCACTATCGTTGACTCCGGAATGAATGTTACCTTTACAGGTGGCGATCCCATGATGCAGGCCGACGCTTTATCCGAAGTAATGCAACAATTGCATGAAAAACATAACATCAATATCTGGTGCTATACCGGATTTTTATTTGAAAACATCCTGGATGATCCGTCTATGAGCAAGCTGCTGGAATGGATTGATGTGTTGGTCGACGGTCCGTTTATAATTTCACAACGCGACATTTCACTTCTGTTTCGCGGCTCAAGCAATCAGCGCCTGATCAATGTCGCAAAATGGCGCGAGACAGGACACTTGGAATTGTGGGAATCATCATTCTAAGCTGCTTATCCCACTTGTACCGAGTTGCTCGAAATCACCCGAATCTAAACCTGATGATTGATAATCTACTGCCTCATTATGATCAGTCAGATAAACTCGTTTCGGTGACCGGAATTTGTCCGATCCCAAAGAGTATTCAGGACGATAATCACACGTCTTGACACCTCCAAGTTGTAACGCCGTGTGATATAAGGAAATGCTTGAAGAAATATCTTTTGATCTGTTCTCACCAAGAGCCTTTGCTATATCGGGATTTGTTTCATATCGATCACGGCTCAGCCATACCAACATGGGTACATGGAGCTGCCAGTACGATGGAACGGGTGAAGCATGGAGAAACAGTCCCCGCTCATCATCATAAATATCTTCACCATGATCACTTGTATAAATCACACTTCCGGATCTGCCGCTATCTTCGACAATATTTATTATCTCGGATAAGATAGAATCAGTTCGCACTATTGTATTATCATACGCATTGACCAGTACCGGTCTGTTATCTTTATCAGCTTTTATAGGGCGATCCGGGAGGAATACTCCAGCTTTTTCCGGATAACGATCTATATAACTGTAATGCGAGCCATATGTATGCAGTACAATCAGGTCACGTTTATTATTATCACTCAGGCGTGTTCTTAGTCTGTCCAACAACATTTTGTCTGTTTTCCCGGGTTCAAGATCAAAGTCTGGATCTTCCACTACAAAATCACAGATGTCTGCTTCGCCACCAAGGAAATCAATGTACGAATGATTGCGCTTCTGGGCTGAATAAAACGCTGTATTAAATCCCGCTTCTCCAAAAGCTGAGATTATACCTTTAACAGTTCCGAGTGAATCAGCAAATGTCCTTGCATCGACATTGGTCAGCAACATCGGGACACTTTTGTGTGTGGTGTTTGATTCGCTCATCGTTTTAGGGAAAAAGAAAATATCATTTCTCTCTGAAAGTCTGGGATTTGTCGGTCTGTCATATCCGGCGAGAGCCCAATTGGTCGCCCTTGAAGTCTCCCCGATAACTATTACTGTAACACATGCTTTACCACTGTCTGCCTCTTCAAAAGTTGAATAATGCCTATAGTTTCGCGATGTATCAGGATATTTTCTCGTTGATTGGAATCGTTTGACAGCTATTATTCCGTTGTTGACAGCATTTACAGGAAACAAGTCACGACCCGGACGATAGGGGGTCGAACCGATAAAGAACGACAACCCAAACATAATTCCACCGATACATGTCACAAATATGGCAGCAGTTCGCTGTTTCCGTGAAGTGCCATCGGTAAGATTCTTCTTTTTTATCACTCCAGCGACAGCCAGTATTAAGGGAATTAAATACAGTACAGCTACCAGACATAGGACAGGAATTAGTCCTTCCAGCAATTCCGATGCCTCAGAGGCATTGGTTGTGACAAGATTCAGCCACATGTCTACTGCAATTACTGATCTTCCGTATAGAAACAGCAGAACTAATTCAAATGCTGCAAGGAAAGTTAATGGCAACATCCATAATACCGCTTTGCCTGTGTTTCTTGTTGAACTGACCAGTAACCAATACACACCAAAGGGAAGAAGAACATTTGTGCAACCTTTCAAAAAACCGAGATTCTCAGTAAATGAAAGAATGATATTTGGAATAATTAATGCAATCAGTGTCCAATATAACAGACACAGGCAATACGAGTTTCCCTTTAAAGTATAATGTGACATGATCTTTATCTTTTAAAAAGCTTCATTAATATTAAAAACAAATCCGGTCTGACCTCTGCCGATTCCGAAATCGACCCTGACATTGGAATTTTTCTTGAATTCCCATCTATATCCAATGCCGAAATTCGGTAACACATGACGGAAAGTAACTTCACTGAGCCTACTAAATACAGTTCCTGCTCCTGCCCATACAACAGCTCCGGATCTGTGCCATATATTTTGGCGGAGTTCTACTGTAACGTTCATCTCGTTCTGATCTCTGTATTGTCCGGCATAATAACCTCGCATGTCACCTCCTTTTCCGAAAGTCGGCATCATGCACCATGGTGTATTGCCCCATGTTATTCCACCATGAAGCCGCATTGCAAGAACACCCTTGCGCCATACTTGCATATATTTGTTTATTGACCCATCTATTATAAAAAAATGGTTTGAACCGTTGCCGGCAAACGATGGATATATCCGTGGCTGAACTACAGCGAACACGCCTGTATTAGGAGCAGTCATATTATCTCGGCTGTCATAGCTTAATACTCCTCCGAAACCTAACGACACCACATGCTCCTTCTCACCATACCATTTTTCAGGATTCTCAATTTTATTTGCATTAACCCATGAAAAATCAAGTGATGGACCGATAAAAATATGCTTCCCGAAACGGAACAGATACTGGACTCCAAGTTTCAACGAAACCTCGTCATATTTACTGTAATTATCATTATTCTCTCCGTTATGATAACCAATCCCCCAATATTTATTGGGAAAGTTAGCTACATCCAGATCATATACAAATCTACGTTTGTCACATGGGTAAACATGTGTTCCTTTAAATCCGAACATTATGAATCCGGTCGTGGAAATATCTACGTACGTTGAAACATCCGACTGCATCATTCTGCAATGTAGACTGTCATCGATCAACATTCCGTAATGACCGGTAGCAAGCACAGCAATCCCTAATCCTACATCCGATGAATAGTGTGGTCCTCCAATAAAAGAAATATCAAGTTTCCCATCAGTACGCGGCACATTAGCTTTCCCGAAATAATCGATGACTCGTTTTATCAGTCCCGGTTTCTTTCCCAAAGTATCAGCAACGACCGAATCGGTAGCGATGGAGTCAGGTAATTCAACATCCTTCTCACCCGCGACCGAGTAAATGCTTCCGCCGGCAGATAATGCCACCAGAAACGATAAACAAAATATTCTAATTATCTCTTTACGCATAAGTCAGAACGGATTCTTTCTTTATAATTCCATATTCCGTATTATTGTTGGATTTGATACAAAATAATTTTTTACAGCACTTTTTTTCAGTATGATTGTTTTAAAGTAAACGTTTCAACCTTACATTATGAAGAAGTCTATTTTTATTTCACATTTGATAGTATTGCTGTTTACTCTCAGTAACTATTCAGCCAAAGTATTGGTGTAGCTAATTGGCGTTCATCATCAGACG
>CAZKSF010000034.1:0-26975 GCA_964555405.1 uncultured Bacteroides sp. | reverse complement strand
CAATACAATCACATACTACAAGCTTGCCGCCCCAGTCAAGAGGAATTTCCTGAGGGTCGCGAACTTTCATCACATACGCCTGATTGCCGAAAAGATAGCTTGTCGGAGCAGGCATTCCGTCGGTATACGGTTCAATAATCAGGTGCACTTCACCGAACTGCCCTGCGCCACCCGACTGTTTCTTATGACGATAGTCGGCACGGGCAGCTTTAGTGATGGTTTCACGGTACGGGATCTTCGGTTCCTCAAAGACGATTGGCAGTTTATCGTTATTTTCAACTCGCCATTTCAGAGTACGCAGATGGAATTCTCCCTGACCGGAAAGAATAGTTTGTTTAAGTTCTTTCGATTGTTCCACTATCCAGGTAGGATCCTCCTCATGCATACGGGTAAGGATCTGCATCAATTTTTCTGCATCACTTTCGGTCACGGGGCGGATCGCACGCTGATACTTGGGTGCAGGATAATTGATAAAGTCAAAAGCATAGTCGCAACCCTTGGCATCAAGAGTGTTACCTGTGCGGACATCTTTGAGTTTTACAGTGGCACCGATGTCACCTGCACAAAGTTTGTCAACCTGAGTACGTATCTGACCGCACACACAATATATCTGAGCAATACGTTCTTTCGAGCCACGGGTTACATTATCCAGGTCGACTCCTGCTGTCAATTCACCTGACATAACCTTGAAATAGCTGATTTCTCCGATATGCGGCTCTACGGTAGTTTTGAAAACGAAAAGGCTTAACGGTCCCTTGCTATCAGGCTTCACTTCATTGCCGGCTGTGTCGACCGGTGCAGGCATCTCTTCAACGAACGGAACCACATTTCCAAGGAATTCCATCATTCGGCGTACACCCATATCCTTGAGAGCACTTACACAGAATACCGGGAAAATATCACGCGTTACGAGACCCTTGCGTATACCCTCACGCATTTCATCCTCGGTGAGATGACCCTGTTCGAAGAATTTTTCCATGAGAGTCTCATCGTTCTCGGCAGCAGCCTCGACGAGTTGCTGATGCAACTCATTGGCATGATCAAGCTGATCAGCCGGAATATCCTCTATTACAGGAACACCACCGTCCGGTCCCCATGAATACTTCTTCATGAGAAGAACGTCAATCATCGCATTGAAGCCGGGACCCACGTTGAGCGGATACTGGATTGGCACTACCTTCTTGCCGAATACATCACGCATCTGCTCTATTACATTATCATAATCGGCTTTCTCACCGTCCAGCTGGTTAAGTGCGAAAATGACCGGCTTACCTACCTTGGCAGTCGTCCGGAAAATATTTTGTGTGCCCACTTCAACTCCATACTGGGCGTCAACCAATATCACACCTGTATCGGTGACATTAAGAGCCGTAATGGCATTGCCTACGAAGTCATCGCTACCGGGGCAATCGATCACATTAATTTTCTTGCCTAAAAACTCTGCATAAAATATTGTGGAGAATACCGAATATCCGAATTCCTTCTCCACCGGGAAATAATCACTTACAGTATTTTTTGCTTCAACTGTCCCGCGACGTTTTATCACGCCACACTCGTAGAGCATTGCTTCAGCGAGTGTGGTTTTACCCGAGCCTTTGCTACCGAGCAAGGCTATGTTTTTGATTTCATTGGTCTGATAAACTTTCATGTTATTAGAGAGTTTAATAGTAAATAGTTTGTCGTTTTTATGGGTTCCGCTGTTACACGGATTTTTCACCGCTAAAGGTAGCAATTTTTTTGGAATATGCAAGCCAAAAATGATATGTTATACAACATATATTCAAAAATCATACGGAATTCACGCTTATTTTGTAATTTTGCACAATAATTTTTATTTTCATTTTTTACATACGACTCAATATGGCACAAAAGCCTTCAATACCCAAAGGTACACGCGATTTCAATACCACTGAAATGGCGCGGCGCAATTACATATTTGAAACTATTAAGGATGTATTCCGAATTTATGGCTTCCGCCAGATCGAGACCCCCGCGATGGAGAATCTGTCCACCCTTATGGGTAAATATGGCGAGGAAGGCGATAAACTTCTTTTCAAAATACTTAATTCCGGCGACTGGACGCGTGATCTGGATCCGCAGGCTGTGAGCGAAGGCGCCTATCAGCGCCTGACTTCAAAAGTCTCGGAAAAAGGTTTACGATATGATCTGACTGTACCTTTTGCACGTTTTGTCGTTCAGCACCGCAATGATCTGCAGATGCCATTCAAACGCTATCAGATCCAGCCGGTCTGGCGTGCCGACCGTCCGCAGAAGGGGCGTTACCGCGAATTCTATCAATGTGACGCTGACGTTGTAGGTACTGATTCTTTATTATGTGAGGTTGAACTTCTTCAGATGATAGATGAAGTATTCGCACGCCTCGGCATCAATGTAATCATAAAACTCAACAACCGTAAGGTTCTCGCCGGAATTGCTGAAATTATCGGACAACCCGACAGAATTGTTGACATTACAGTCGCTATCGACAAAATCGACAAAATAGGACTTGACAAAGTTTGTGAAGAACTTGCCGAACGCGAACTTCCGGAAGATGCTATTTCCAGACTTGTGCCGTTTCTTCAGATGACAGGGACTACTGATGAAAGACTCGCCGCAATTTCAGCTCTTCTCGCCGGTAGCGAAATAGGGACAAAAGGAGTTGAAGAATTGCGTTTCATAATCGACATGACACGCGAATTAGGGCTTCGCTCCGCTCTTGAACTTGATGTTGCTCTTGCACGCGGGCTTAATTACTATACAGGTGCTATTATCGAGGTCAAGGCTTGCGATGTAGAAATAGGCTCCATATCTGGTGGAGGACGTTACGACAATCTCACCGGAGTTTTCGGAATGCCCGGTCTTTCCGGCGTCGGGGTTTCATTCGGCGCTGACCGCATCTATGATGTTCTTAATACTCTTAACCTGTATCCGTCAGACACTGCAACCGGTACCGAGCTGATGTGTGTCAACTTTGGCACGGCGGAAGCTGCTGCATCCATGTGTTTGATTAAGGCACTTCGCGAACATGGGGTTGTAGCTGAAATATATCCCGAACCTGCCAAAATGAAGAAACAGATGAGTTATGCCGATTGGCTCGGGGTGCGGTTCACGGCAATTATCGGCGAAACAGAACTTGCCGAAGGCACGGTAACTCTCCGCGACATGTTGAACGGTGTGCAACAGACTATGCTTTTCGACGATGCTGTAGCTGCTGTTCTTGAAGGTCTCGACCGCTAAAAGTTTCCCCGAATCTGTAAAAATCCGGTGTCACCTATTACTTAAGGTACACCGGATTTTCAGTACTAATATGTTACTTGGACCAGAATGATGGGGTAAATATCAAAAGGACAGTGAAAACTTCAAGACGTCCGATAAGCATCAAGGCTGAAAGAATCCATTTTCCCGCCGCCGGTACTGTCATATATGTACCGTCATATCCCGTGATTTCCGGAATCAATCCGGTGTTGCTTATACACGAAAATGATGTGAAAAAAGAGCCATATAACGGATACCCCACAGCCGTCAGAGCTAAGCCTCCCATAATTATCATCACCACATACAGACACAGGAATGCCAGAACTTTCCCTACAATATCGGGTGCGACTATCTTGCCGTTGATTTTCAGTCCTTGTATGGCATTAGGATGAAGTCCGCGGTAAAGCTCGTTTCTAAGACTCTTCCCAAGAAATATCAAGCGGTCGATTTTGGCTCCTCCTGAAGTAGATCCGGCACATGCACCAAAGAACATAAGCAAAAATGTAAGTGCTATCACAAATGATCCCCATATCCCGAACGAGTCTGTGATATATCCCGTGGATGACATCATCGATACAATCACAAATAGTGGTTCTATAGTCACGGATTTCCATCCGTCGAAGGCTCCCGCACTAAGAATACCGGCTACAAACAGCCCGTACGAAATGATGATCAAAATTACATAGGCGCGGAAAACCTCATTTCGCCAGGCCGCTTTGGCATGACCGGTGACAAGGAAAAACAACAGACCGAAGTTCGTGCCTCCAAGAAACATGAATACAATAGCCACTACGTAAACATAAAGTGAATTATAGCTATTGATATCCATCGAAGAAGGTACATACCCCCCTGTTGACATTATAGAGAAGGCCTGACACAGACTTTCAAAAAAATCCAGAGGGCCAACCCATAGAAGTACAAGCAGGACTGTAGTGAGAGAGATATATATTCCCCAGAGACTTTTGGCAGTCTGACTCACGCGCGGACGTAGTTTGTCATGTGTGATTCCTGTTACCTCGGCATTAAACATCTGCACACCACCCGACGAATTAAGCATAGGCAACACCGCGAGAGTAAAGATTATTATTCCCATTCCTCCTATCCACTGCATCAGCGAACGCCATATAATTATACCGTAGGGAATATGAAATTCTTCAGGGATAACGCTCGAACCGGTAGTCGTAAATCCGGACATAGTCTCGAAAAAAGCATCGCTTATACTCATATTCATCGGATGCATAAGGAAAGGAATCATTCCAAATATTGAGAAACAAATCCACACCAGCGAGGTCAGAAGAAAACCGTCACGCTTCGACATGTCGAACTGTGGCTTCGGCAGCATAAAGGTTAATATAGCTCCGCACACAACAGTCGATGCGAATGTAACTACAAAGGCAAACAGATCCTCACCTCCCGTAACAAATGATGTTACGAGCGGTGCTATCATAAATACCGACTCAATCATCAACAGCCAGCCTATGACACGGAAAACGAGTAACAGGTTAACTATAGGACGGTGCTTCTGTTTATAGATCATGTGAATAGACGTTCTATTTTTGTCAAAGCTCCGGTAATGCAAAACACAAGTACACGATCTCCTGCGATGATCTGTGTCTTGCCACCGACAAGCATACCTTTGCCATCACGTATCAATCCGGCAATCGTCATATCGTGAGGTAATCTGAGATCCATCACACACGCCTGAGTTATCTTCGATGACGGACGAACCTCTATTTCCGCAAGTTCGGCATCGGCAAGCGCCATGAATTTTGAAGAAGAAGAATCGGCTGATAGAAGAATCTGGAATATACGGCTTGAGGCAAGCAGTTTCTTATTTATAATTTTGCCTATGTTCAGACTTTCTGCCTGAGAAATAAAATGAAGATTCTCTACCTCAGCAATTGTTTTGCCGACCCCGAGTTCCTTGGCTGTCAGACAAGCCAGAATATTTGTTTCCGGACTGTCAGTCAACGCTACAAAAGCATCGAAGTTGTCGATTCCCTCATCCAGCAGTGTGTCCGTATCTCTGGCATCTCCATGAATAATTTTGCAGTCGGGACATTTCTCCGGCAACTGCAGGCAGCGCGACCTGTCACTATCTATGATCTTGAAACGATACCGGGAGCCACCGAGGGCCGCCAGTCGCACCGCAATCCGGCTACCACCCATTACCATCACCCTTCGGACGTCATTATCGGCTTTACCGCAAATCTCGCGCAAGCCATCGAGATGCTCACGGGTTGTGACAAAATATACCACATCGTTTGCACGTATGAAATCATCACCTCGCGGAATAATTGTCCCGCTCGCACGCTTTATAGCCGATACGTGGAACGTGTGTTGCATCATTCCGAATTGCTTGAGCTGCATTCCGCATATTCTGGCATTATCACGTATTTTAATACCCACCACAACCAATTGGCCTTCATGCAGTTCAAACCAAGTCCGTGCCCAGGGATGCTCCAAGGCTGTTATAATTTCCTGCGCGGCAAGATATTCCGGATATATCAGATGATTGATTCCACAGCTGTTGAAGTATGGTCGGTTCACCTGCCGCAAATACTCGTAATTGTCAATTCGGGCTACTGTATTTTTCGCGCCAAGATTCTTCGCAATGGAACACGCTACCAGATTTTCCGCTTCTTCAGGTGTGACGGCAATAAATAAATCGGCATGTGCAACTCCGGCATTACGAAGTGCCGTAAAGGAAGTGGGAGCGCCGACAATAGTCATCAGATTGAATCGCGAATCAAGTTCGTCAAGTCGTTCACGCCCTGCATCAACAACTGTTATATCCTGATTTTCACCTGATAACAGTTTTGCAAGATGTGTCCCAACTTCACCGGCTCCTGCTATGACAATCCTCATTTGCCAACAGTCTTTTTTATAAGACTATATATTGAATCCTCATCCATGCCGTAGATTCGGTGCAACTGTTCAACCGAACCGTGTGTAACGAATTCATCGGGCACACCTACACGTTCTACATGATTGGAATATCCGTGAGCATTCAGCCATTCCATGACCGCCGTGCCAAGTCCGCCATTAATAATGCCGTCTTCGACAGTAATGATTGCAGCGTCTGACTTTGCCACACTCTCAAGAATATTTTCATCTAAAGGGTTTAGGAAAACCATGTCATAATGTCCGGCATCTATACCATCCTTACGGGCTCGTTCAACTGCGCGACCTGACGCACCAGCCAACGGTCCAATAGATAGTACTACTATCTCCTTCCCCTCTACCAGACACTCACCTTTTCCTATTTCTACCCGAGTCAATGGCGACTTCCAGTCGGCGGGGGTTGCTTTTCCACGAGGATATCTGATACTCATCGGACCTTCTCTGTCAGGCAACTGAGCAGTATACATCAAGTTACGCAACCAATGCGAATCGCGAGGAGCGGCAACGGTCATTCCGGGGATATTACGCATGTAACTCATATCGAAAACACCATGATGGGTAACGCCGTCCTCGCCTACAATTCCTGCACGATCGATACAGAACGTTACCGGAAGACGTAATATAGCGACATCATTGATGATATTATCATAGGCTCTCTGAAGAAATGAAGAATATATAGCAACAAATGGCTGCAATCCTTCTTTTGCCATACCCCCTGCAAAAGTGACGGCATGTCCTTCCGAAATACCGACATCGAACGTACGTGACGGCATGTCCTTCTGCATTATGTTGATCGAGGTTCCCGAGGACATCCCGGCAGTAATGCCGGTAATACGATTATTGTTCCTTGCAAGTTCAAGTAGCGTATGACCGAAAACCTCTTGAAATTTGAGGGGTCCTGCATTTCCCGGATTATCAGTGATGCGTTCGCCGCTTTCAGGATTAAATTTACCGGGTGCATGCCAACGCGCCGGATCTTTTTCAGCCGGTTTATACCCTTTACCTTTTGTAGTGCGGAGATGCAATAACCGTGGTCCCTGCATATCCTTGATGTCATTGAGGACTCTTATGATACGGGGTAAATCATGTCCGTCAAACGGTCCGAAATAGCGTATGTCCAACCCTTCGAAAATATTCTGTTCATGAGTCAGAAGAGACTTAAGACTATTATTGAACCGCATTATCGGTCCCCGCATGCTTTCAGTAACAAGACCGGCTTTTTTTAATGTGCGGTAAGTCGAATACCGAACATTATTATATGCTTTGGATGTGGTGAGGTGAGCAAGATATGAATTAAGCGAACCCACGTTATGATCAATCGACATGTCATTGTCGTTGAGGATGATCAGCACATTACTGCGTGAATTGGCTATGTTATTAAGTCCTTCAAACGCTAAACCGCCGCTTATCGAAGCGTCACCGATTACAGCGATTACATTACGCTGCGGCGACTCGCCCAGGAGTTTTGTTGCCACCGCCATACCGGAAGCAGCAGATATGGAGTTGGAGGCATGACCGGCTGCAAAAGTATCATATTCACTCTCGTCCGGATTCGGGAATCCCGAAAGTCCACCAAGCTTTCTATTGGTGTGAAATTTCTCGGCACGTCCTGTAAGCAACTTATGACCGTAAGCCTGATGACCCACATCCCACACTATACGGTCGTAGGGAGTGTTAAATACATAATGCAAAGCCACGGTAAGTTCCACGGCACCCATGCTCGAAGCAAAGTGCCCCGGATTATTGGCTAACGAATTAATCAAAAAGGAGCGGATATCATCACATAAACGCAATAGTTCCGGCTGTGGCAGCTGACGTAAGTCTGCGGGACAGCTGATCCTGCTTAGGACAGGATAACGCATCGGATCGAGCGGATGCGGAACATTTTCACTTTCGGCTTCTGCTATTGCCTGAGTCTGATTCTCGTTCATCCTTATTTGTCTTGATATATTTCTTATAAAGCGGAACAAACACTATGATTCCTGAGGCAACTATCACAAAACCCACCATTGGAGTGAACGGCTGTGAGCTGATCACTATATAGCATAGTAAAAGCCATAGAATTATTATGCATAGCAATCTAAAAATCTGATATTTGCCTAATCGAATCATATCGTCATTCATCTTTCTGCCTACAAAGATACACAAAAAACCTGAATAAAAGAAAAACCCTTCAAGGTATATGTCAACGAACACATATACTCCCGAAGGGTTTATTTCCAGATTATTTTGCCTTCAGCCTTTAATGACTGAGATTATTCAGCTTCCGGCGCCTGATCAATCAGATCCATGAACTGATCAAGTTTAGGAGTGATGATTATTTCAGTACGACGGTTACGCTGACGTCCTGTCTCTGTTTCATTATCGGCAATGGGATTGAATTCGCCACGACCGGCTGCTGACAGGCGCGAAGCCTTTATACCGAAATCATTCTGTAAAACCTGAACGACCGATGAAGCGCGAAGTGCCGAGAGATCCCAGTTATTTCGAATATTTGTACGCGAAATGGGAACATTATCGGTATTTCCTTCAACGAGTACATCATAGTCACTGTAATCCTTGATTATCTTTGCTATCTTGGAAAGCGTTTCCATTGCCCGGCTGTTGATCTCGTAACTGCCTGATTTGAACAACATGTTATCAGCAAGTGAAACGTAAACAACACCCTTGAGCACCTTGATGTCCACATCCTTCAATTCATCACGCGAGAGAGAACGGGTCAGATTGTTGGTCAGCACCATCAGAAGTGAATCGGATTTACTTTTAGCTTCCACAAGGTGTTTGATATATGCATTCGAGGCATTGATTTCATCTACAAGCTTTGAAATATTAACACTACCCTGTGAATTCTGAGCCATACTCTTGTCAAGCATATTTTTTAGCTCTCCCATACCGTTGCGAAGTTCGGTATTTTTGTTCTGCTCAGTTTCCAGCAACGTCTGGAGACCGCGGGTAGATGCTTTACAGTCAACGAGTTCATCGCGGGTTGACTGATAGTCGCCCTGAAGAGTTTTATAGCTTTCCTGCAGAGCAAGATATTTTTTGTTGCTCACACAGCCCGTAGTCATGACCAGGGCACCGAGGGCTATTGCAGCCATTAGGACACGTGATTTCATAAACATCTGTATTGTTGGATAATTTTCTGTTTTGCAATCTATCTGCAAAGTTACTACTTTTTCTTATAAGACGGAAAACAAGCTTAAAAGTTTAATCTGATTTTTTCCTTTTTCAATATTTGAGAACTACAGGTATTACGAAAAAGCCACCGCTCAATCAAAAATTGTAAAGCGGGAAAAAGGGATTAAATAAAGTTTTTGTAATTTTGCATCATGTGCTGTGAAATATCATCTCATCCTAATCGTTTCAGTGAAGAACTGCTTTGCAAGCATCACGATGTGGCAATTGCAGTCCGTCAATCAGCTCACGAGCTCCATGCAGCCGTGAATCAATTCTATAGCAAATCTTTACCATATAGTGTTCACCTTGACATGGTGGCTGAAAACGTTTTACGTTTTGCCGATCCGGTCATGCGCACATTCAATGATGTACTCCCGGTATATTTCGGCGCTTACTACCACGACAGTATCGAAGATGCACGGTTGACGTATAACGACGTGATGCGTATGGCGAAGAGATTCATGTCGGCGGACCAGGCATTTATTGCTGCAGAGATTGTATACGCTCTCACTAATGAAAAAGGTCGAACCCGCCGGGAACGTGCCGATGAACGCTATTATGCAGGCATACGCTCTACACCTTACGCTCCCTTAGTGAAACTTGCCGACCGCCTTGCCAATATGACATTCTCTTCTTCAGGTACTGATGCCTCCAACAATCGGATGCTCCGCATTTATTCTGAAGAATTGCCGCATTTTTTATCCGAAATTTCTGCATCGGACGATGCACCCGTTGAACTAAGATTGCCAGCGGCTATGGTCGAAGCCGTCAAATTATTAGCAAGTTCCCGACAATGAATGATATAATCAAACTCCTCCCCGATTCAGTGGCTAACCAGATTGCCGCAGGTGAAGTCATACAACGCCCGGCTTCAGTAATCAAGGAATTGGTTGAAAATGCCGTTGATGCCGGTGCCACTGAAATTGAAATCATTATTAAAGATGCAGGTCGCACGCTAATCCAGGTTGTTGACAACGGTTGCGGCATGTCCGACACCGATGCACGTATGGCATTCGAACGGCACGCCACATCCAAAATAACCACAGCCGCCGACCTGTTCACTTTACAGACTATGGGTTTCCGGGGTGAAGCTCTTGCATCGGTCGCCGCTGTGGCTCAGATTGATCTCCGCACGATGCCCCATGGTTCTTCAGTCGGAACAAGGCTGATTATCAACGGCTCGAAAGTTGAAAGTCAGGAGCCTTGTGCATGTACACCCGGCACCAACATGCAGGTCAAAAACCTGTTTTACACTGTTCCTGCCCGTAGAAAATTCCTGAAGAAAGATTCGGTTGAGTTTTCAGCAATCCTGCGTGAATTCGAGCGTCTTGCCCTTGTTAATCCCTCTATTGATTTTACGCTTTACCACAACGATGTCATAGTGCATAAACTCATGCACGCACCAATGAAACGAAGAATAAGCGATTTGTTTGGCAAGAATCTCGACAAGCAGCTCATTCCGGTTGAAACCGACACCTCTATAGTACGAATAAGCGGATTCATCGGATTGCCCGCTAATGCACGGAAACGCAATCCTCTGCAGTTCTTACTTATTAATGGGCGAAACATGCGCCATCCGGTATTCCACAAGGCGATTCTCGAGTGCTATGAACAACTGATTCCGCATGACGAACAGCCTAATTATTTCATATCATTCAATGTAAGTCCGGATACAATTGATGTCAATATCCACCCGACGAAAAACGAAATCAAGTTTGAAAACGAATTCGCCATACGGCAGATTCTCGGCGCGGCAATACGTGAATCATTAGGGCGGTTCAGTGCTATGCCCGGAATTGAATTCGATACCGAGGATGCACCTGATATTCCGGCATTCAATCCTGATGCGTTTGCCGATCACAATCTCAATCTTGATCTGTCTTATAATCCGTTTGCAGAAAATTCAGTTGACGATCCGACTAATAACTGCAACAGTACTGTTTCCTCCGTCACTATGCGTTCGCGCATTTTAAGCGACAATACGCCTTCTGCCGACGACTGGGATAAACTCTACGAAGAGTTCTCACGAAACCGGGCTTCAGAACTTGACAGTATAGCACCGGAAACCGAAACCGCATTGAGTGCTACGTTCAAGTCTTCAATCAATAATAGCACCGAAGAGAAAACCGATCTGACAGATGACGCTCAGACATCATTGATTCAACATCCGAACATAACTGAAAACAATAATGACGCCATTCAGATACTCGGTCGTTACATTGCAATGCCTTGTAGAGCAGGATTGATGCTGATTGACCAGCACCGCGCTCACGTACGCATTCTTTACGACCGTTTTTTGGATCTCGCGCGTCTCAATGCCGTAGCGACTCAGAATGTACTCTTTCCGGAAGTTCTGCAACTCTCCCCTTCGCAGAATTCACTTCTTGAATCAATACTTCCCGACATTAAAAGTCTTGGCTTCGATCTGACATCTCTCGGAGACGGCGCCTGGAATATTTGCGGAATCCCGGCGGTTACCACCGATGCCAATGCAATGGAAATATTACAACGAATGATCGAGGATGCCGCCGAGGGTGCTGATCCTGATCCCGAAATCATACGTTCGGGGCTGGCGCTGTCAATGGCGCGGAGTATGGCGATAAAGGTATCAACCATCTTGTCTCAGGCAGAGATATCACACCTTATCGCAGATTTGTTCAAACTCGCGGCGCCGAATTTTACTCCCGACGGTTTGCCGGTTATATCTGTAATTGATTCGAAAGAAATTTCCGATCGGTTCCAAAAATAATTAAAAGAAAATATTGTCATTTAATGCAAAAAACAGTAATTTTGCATTATGTTATCCGTAGAACGGCATATTGCTTATCTGGTTACCCGTCATGATTGTGTTATCGTGCCGGGTTTTGGAGCTTTTGTATCTTTCTATGAATCTGCCCGATACGATGAGACTAAAGGAATATATTTCCCCCCTGAACGCCGTCTTGGATTTAATCATGACATAGACCACAACGATGCCATGCTTGCGGCGAGTGTAGCGCGACGTGAATCTGTTTCCTACGAACGCGCTGCCGAGACTGTACATACTCAGGTAAAATCGTGGATAATACAGCTAAATGAATCAGGCTCTTTAGCTTTTGAAGGTCTTGGAGCATTCACTGTTGACAGTGATGGTTCATGGCAGTTCACTCCGTCACAGGTCAACTCATTAGCAAATAATGCGTATCACGGATTGCCTAGACTTACATTCGCCCCTGTCATTTCAGCTGAACAACCGGACTCTTCATCTGAAAAGCATGTTCTCCGGCGCATTTCGTCACGACTCATTCGTGCTGCTGCTTCCGTGGCAATCATAGTCAGTGTAGTTGCAGCAATGTTGACATTCATTGTCACTCCCGATTCGCCACTTTATTACGCATCGCTTTTCCCGGCACACCATGCTTCACAGCCTACTTTGCTCGCCGATCGTCCGATAATTCAACCGGCAGATGCCGAACTCCGTATCGCTATGCTTGACGATGATGTTACTACATCCGCAAACGATAAGACAGTTGCTGAAGTACCACAAACAACTGACAACAGCGATCACCGATATTTTCTGGTTGTCGCGTCACTGGCCAACATGAACGAAGTTGACCGTTATTTAGCCGGTCTTCCTGACGACCAGCGTGAGCAAATGAATGTACTTAAAGGTGACAACCGTTACCGGGTGTACATTTCTTCCGGTTCCACCTACGATGAGGCTAACGGTAATCGCAACCTGCCCGGATTTGAATCAAGTTATCCGGGTGCATGGGTTTATGTGAAACGCTGACCCTTATAACCAACTAATATTCAAATTATGTCAAAAGATTTTCATCAATTGCTCGTCGAAAGGCGCAGCATTCGCCGTTATACGTCCGAACCTATCACTGCTGAAGATGTGCAGCTAATACTTGAAGCCGCACTTCTGGCTCCCACATCCAAGAATTCACGTGCCTGGCAATTCATAGCCATTGACGAACGGGAACTTCTTGAAAAACTTTCAGTCTGCAAATCATCAGGGGCAATGCCTGTCGGAGGAGCAACCATGGCTATTGTCGTAGGCGCTGACACAACAGTAACGGAACCTTGGATTGAAGATTGCTCTATCGCTGCATCTTACATTCAGTTACAGGCTGAAGCACTCGGATTAGGATCGTGCTGGATTCAGATACGCGGACGTTTCACGGCTGACGGACTCGATTCTGAAGAGTACGTACGCGAGACTCTCGGAATTCCTGAAGAGATCGGGATCGTTTGCATTATCACTTTAGGACATAAGGATGAACAGCGCAAACCGGCTGACACTTCAAAGCTTTTCTGGGATCACGTACATATCGAACGCTGGAACGGTAAATAATCAGATAATTGATGATTAAAGGGTTTGAATCTGTAACAATGATCGGCGCCGGAGGCGTGGCGTGGTCATTGGCACAAGCTCTTGCAGGGGTAATGAAAATTGATCGGGTTTATTCCCGGTCAATTGAACATGCTACCGCGATAACCGATATGACAGGAGGTATTCCTGTTGATGATCCGTCGATGATAAAACCCGGATCGTCACTTTATGTCGTGGCTATTGCCGACCATGCAACCGAATCTGTACTTCAACATATTCCTGCCTCCCCCGAATCAATTTGGGTAACTACCTCAGGTAGCCTGCCACAAGAAATTTTGTCGGATAAAAGTCACCATTACGGTGTCTTTTATCCATTGCAGACTTTTACGCGTTCACTGACAGTGAAATTTCAGAATGTACCCCTGTTCATCGAAGGGTCGTCGCCTCAGATTACTTCCGCACTAATGCGGTTAGGACAATGTATGAGCAATTATGTCCACGAAGCCGACGCTTCCACTCGCCTGAAACTTCACATTGCCGGTGTACTCACATGCAATTTCGTAAACCATCTGTGGGACACCGCTGACCGGTTACTTGCATCCGAAGGGCTGACGCTTGATGTCGTCCGACCACTGATCGCTCAATCATTTGCCAAGATAGCAGCAATGAGACCTTTTGATGCGCAGACCGGACCGGCACGTCGCGGCGACATAGATGTAATGAAAGCGCACCTGTCAGTATTGTCTCCGGAGGATGCCGAATTGTATCGTCTTATTTCCAATCGTATTCTAAAATTATATAATGTGAATGATGAGCCGCATCAATTATGATCTGACCAAAATACGCGCCATCGCCTTTGACGTTGACGGTGTGCTCTCCCCGCTTACAATTCCTGTTACACCTGATGGAAAGCCTATGCGTATGACAAATATGCGTGACGGACTCGCTATTAAGAGGGCTTCTGACATCGGTATCCCTCTGATCGTTATTTCAGGCGCACGTGCCAGTGGTATTGAAACGCGGCTCGAAGCAGTTGGATTCAAGGAAATACATATGGGAGTCAAAGATAAATTATCGTTACTCCTCGACTGGATGAATCGCCATAATCTTGATCCGGCACAAGTTGCTTATGCCGGTGACGATCTTCCCGATGTAGCGCCGATGGGCGTATGCGGTCTCAGGGTTGCTCCGGCAGATGCAGTCCCTGAAATAAAAAACATCGCCAACTATATCTCCCCGTTAGATGGCGGGTATGGAGTGGCACGAGATCTGATTGAACAGATTCTACGTGCTCAAAATAAATGGACCGATCAAGGTACGATAGCTCTCTGATTCATGCTTGATAATTTAAAAAAATACTCGGTAGTACTTGCAAGCGGATCGCCCCGGCGCCGTGAATTACTATCGATGCTCGGTATTCCTTTTACGGTGAAACATGGCATTGAGGTTGATGAATCATGGCCTGAAGAATTACCGGCAGAAGAAGTCGCCCCTTACTTAGCCGGGGTAAAAGCGGATGTTTATAGCCGGTATATGTCCCCGGAGGACTTGTTAATTACAGCAGATACTGTAGTGATATGTGATGGAAAGATTCTCGGAAAGCCGGAAAGCGAATCAGAAGCATGCGCCATGCTGCATATGCTCAGCGGACACACTCACAAGGTTATGACCGGGGTAAGTGTATTAACTCCTCTTCGCCGAGTGGACTTTTCCTCAACAACCGATGTGACATTCGCTCTATTGTCCGATAATGAAATAGAAGAATACGTAAGGAATTTTCGCCCGCTTGACAAAGCGGGAGCATATGGGATTCAGGAAAGCATCGGAGCCATCGCCGTAAGTGGTATAAACGGAAGCTTTTATAATGTAATGGGATTGCCTGTTCATAAACTGTACGAGATTCTCTGCACTTTTTAACATATTTTTCTGCAACATTACGTGTTGATGCTTTGTTTTAGTAATAAAACGAAGTAACAAACTAAAATTATATTATTATGAGCATCAACACCCAGAATCTTCAGGAGCAGGCACGTGTAGCCGCCAATATCAGTGAAGCAGCTGCCCAGGTTAGTAGTGAAGCAGCTTCAATTTCAGCTAAGGACGAAGCTGAAGCAGTAAAAGCTACTGCATCTGAAAAATTTGCAGATTTCAAACAACAGGCTGCCGATAAATTTGCCGATATACAGGATCAGGCAGCATCGAAATTCGCTGATATAAAACAACAGGTTACTGAACAGTCAGGAACATTTGCTGACAAAGTAAAAGGATTTACAGCTGACGCTCTGGAGAAGGGTGCTGAAGCTGCACAGAATATCGCCAACAAACTCAAAAGCTAAGACAACTTGTTTTATAATCAATCAGGAGGCAAACACTTAAAAGTAATAAAGTGTTTGCCTCCTGATTTCGTTTTAACCCTCCTTCCCGAACCCAAAAATAACCGGGTTGCACGGTGACGCACAACCCGGTCGAAAAGGGAATTCTAATCTTCTAATTTCTATCAGCGGACAGTAACTTTGGTGGAACTGTTACCTACAGTAACAATATAGATACCTGTTGCCACTTCTACCGAGTGATGCTCACCTGCACCTGAACGGTAGATGGTACGACCGTCAACTGAAATAACACTCACTGTCTTGCCGGTAGCATTATTTACAAAGATAGTGTGACCTGCTACTATGACATCGGCATTATCACTTCCAATTCCGGAGATTCCTGTTACAGGATCAACCACAACATGATTTGACGGACCCGATTCTCCGTTTGTATAAACTGCAGTTACAGTGTACTCTGCCTTTTTGGAGGTCTTGTCACTATAACTGGTTTCAGCAACAGGAGCGTCATTAAGCTTGATACCGTCACGATACACGTTATATCCGAGCAATTCAGCATCACGCATAGCCGGACGCGGAGTGAATGTAAAGTCATCCATCATCAGCATCAGGTTGTCTGATCCGACTGAACGTACTGCGAAGTGGAGAGCTCCTTCAGGAAGTTCAGTCTCGATACAAGTCCATGTTTCAGGAACTGCCATCGAATCGGTAAGAGCTATGAAATCAGCAGGATCTACGCTACCGGTGGAGTAAAGAATCTGGATAAGTTCTGTGTTGGTGTAACTACGTGCGTAGAATGAAGCTGTCTGTGACCCACCTTCAAGTTCCGGCGAAATAGCCCAGTCATCATTATCATCTCTGGTAATATTATACATTCCACCGAGGAAATGTGTACCTGTATGTGAGGCAAATGTAGCATTAAATCCGTCAAACTTACTGTCCATTACCCAGAACGAACCTTTAGCTCCATCAGGATGACAAGGGAGATCAACCTGCTTAAATCCACCTACATATGCATCATCAAGGTCTACAAAAGTCCAACCTTCGACACTATCAGACCATGCTTCGGTCCATTCGAAACTTTCTGTTTCCTCACGGATAATCTCCGACATGTCGGGCTGGTTCCACGAGAGAACGGCAGTTGCGTTATCATAGTCAGCTGCCAGACCATCAGGAGTCTGTAAAGCATTCTGACGGACATTTACTATAGCGGAAACCTTATTGTCCACACTGTTTTTATCAGCCGGCATTTCCACTGAGGCTGTTATCACATTTTCAGCACGTGATGAAGAATTAAGTACTACAGAGAATGAAACTGTACAGCTTTCGCCGGGAAGAAGAGTCTTACCTTCAGTCATTACAGTCTCGAATCCTTCTGCCGACAGAGATGCAGTCCAAGCTTCCGCTGACTTAACACCGGTGTTGGTAACGTTGAACGAAACTTCAAACTCACGTCCCGGGAGTACTTCGGCGGGTACAGTCAGTTTACCTACGGTGAGGTTATCCGACAGATCATCGAAAATACGGATATCATCGAGGAATGTGAACATGTAGCTTTCAGTAGTAACAAAGAAGCGCACACTTATAACCTTACCGCAATATGCTGAAAGATCAGCTGTAACAGTATTCCATCCGTCATTAGCAAGATCATTAACACACTTCGTAGCTATAGTCTCATATTCTGAAACTCCTTCTCCGAAAGTCTTAACCTGTAAAGCTACTGTGTTATTATTTTCAGAATCATTATAGAATTTGTATATCTGAAGTGAAAGCACCGGATTCACTGCACGCTCAAGAGAAATCTTACCGGTCCATATAGATGCATTGCTTCCAATAACAGGACCATTCATGGCAATAAAACCGTTATCACCGTCCGCTGACTGCATATCTTCTGAATCCTTATATAACTCCCATTTGCCACCGTCGCCTACAGTACCGAGAGTATATGAAACCTGTGCGTCACCAAAGGACTCGAGATAAGGCAGAGCATAAGGTTCTCCGACAGGAGTCAGAAGAGTTGTAGCTTCTGCAGAGCCGGTTTCTGTCTTTGCTGTAACACGGAAACGGAGGAACTTCTGTCCGGATTCAAGAGCCGTGAACGATGCAGATGTTTCTGCTATATCTGAAACCCAGACTTCACCGTTATCAGCATTAATAACCGAATAAGTTACAAATTGCTGGTTAAGCGGATTACCGTAAGTGTCAGTAGCAGGAGCGGTCCAGCTAACCGTTACTTTACCGGGCTCGGGCTCGGCAACAACAATATCGCTCGGTGCGGTAGGAGCAGGAACACCAATACGTGTCTCGCACTTGACAGGCACGCCGGCTCCGTCGCCATTAACACCTGACACATAATATGTGACAACTCCTGCAGGAATATTGGTATCAGTAACAGTATACGTCTGACCGGCAACAGCAGGATTAACAGTTGCGACAAGCGAATCGCCACGGTATATTTCTACATAATCAAGTGATGCAAGAGGCGAACCACCAAGATCTACTACCGGAGCGGTAAAGGTAATCTTCGCTTCACCATTACCGTTGAAATCAGGAAGTACTGAAAGATCTGTAACAAGACCGGGAACGGTCTCTGCCAGTCCATCCGCAAGAAGAAGATTATCTACATATAAGAAATATTCATCTCTCTCCGATATACCATGTATGCCGACATAATAATAACCGTCAGCTTCAGGTACGATATATCCGTAATGGTTCAGGAATGAAGTGTTTCTCACTTCTGTGGGAGGAACCAATTCGTTGACAAGAGCATCTGCCTCGGGTGAAGCGCCCCAACGGACTTCGAAGCGTTCAGGATATGAACCGCTCTGACAGCGGACATCAAGTGAAAACTTGTAGTATTTACCTTTTTCAAGCTTAATGGCTGGAGTAATCATCCAGTCGTCCATGTCCGCATAAACATTGAAGCTCATTTTTGCCGATTCAGATTCGCATTCCCATTTTTTGCCGTCACCATTGCCATCGATGAGAGTATACATTGAGAATTTGTCCGGATCATCGAATCCATCACTGAAGGGAGGAAGAACATAACCGAGATATATCTTATTTGAAGACTTGGGCTCTGACTGAGTATCCACATGATATGCGGTAACTTCATAATATATCGGAGCGAGTTCACCTTCGTAAACGTATTCATCTTCGAATTCAGTTACTTTCAGTTCGGTAGCGACTGTCACGCCCTCAGGCTGCCTTACAACTGTGTAAGTTACTTTATCGACATCAAATTTAGCCTCAGGGTCTGCGGGGGTTGCAGCCTTCCAGTTCAACTTCATGAGAGTTCCGTCATATGAAAGTGTTACGGTACCCATCAAAGGAGCTGAGTTACCGATCGACACATAAGTTTTTACAACGGGACTTGGACCATTTTCATTAGAAAGGACAACCGAAATCTCATATCGACCGTTACCCGGAAGTACAACCTGAGCGTTAACAGAAGCGCCATAAGCGGCGGTTCCTTCCATTACAGACTCGCCATTGGCTTTAATAGCGAATGACACCTCACCTTCGGCAGCTTCTCCATTGTAAAGATGATCCGGTATATTGAACGATACAATGCCTTCGACACCTTCACTGAAATCAACAGTCAGGTCGGTAACCTGTGAAGGAGCGCCAGGCGCTGCAAGCGGAGTGTCAACATACAGGAAGCTGATCTCATCGTTATAAGGGAACTGATAAAGTTGAGTGGCAGCTCCTGTGGCGAGATCTACACTGTAAAGGAAACCGCCCGATGGTGTACTGGTGGTATAGTAGAATGTGTCGGTCGCAGGATCAATTGTTCCTCCTGCTTGCCAATAAGCTTCAACGCCTGTATTACCGAGGAGTGTCAGGTTACCGGTTGCTTTATCTACTAAATATACATCGCTGGCTCCGTCAATGGCAAACAGTCGGCCCTCGCTGTCAATACCGCATGCACGCCACCAGTCGGGAAGAGTACAGATTGTGGTACGGGTTTGAGAAGCATAATCGGCATAACCGAATTCATATGCATCTTCATGATCCATACTATCGAAGCAACCGTATACTCTACCTGTAGCGGGATCATGTACAAGTGCGGTAGCTGTCAGATGTGCATACTTGGAACCATTATTGTCCCAATCGCGACTTGTCAGTTCCCAGGTTTCGGGGTCATAGGTGTCAAGACGCCAGCTTGTGCCTAACGAAGAGGGATTCTTTTGAACAAGGTAATAAGTATCACCCTGGCGGATCGCACCGGTCGTACCATAGACATCGGGATTGAAACAATAAAACGAATGAGTTTCGTTCTGTGGAATACGGCAAATACCTTCATGTATATAATCTATACTATAAAGGACGATACCCATCAGATTGACTTGACCGGCAGCCGCGGACAGAGTGGAGGGTGTCGCCGGACGGGCAGCAGTGAAGGCTGCTGATAGCGGATCATTCGACAAGGATCCTTTTGCTGTCAGTAAAGGATTTGTACCCGGATGACGTTCCGGTCCGTTGGAAACACGTGGCGGACGAATTGTTCCGCTTGATGCAGCGTTGGTGAAGGAGGGAGAACCCGCAATGACCGGTACTGCACAGATCATACCCCCTAAAAGAGAGACGATCGTTGAAGTAAATTTTTTCTTCATAGATAATGATATTGGTGAAGATTGACTTTAGACATTTTGATTGCTTTTCATTAAAAAACAAAGATTAAATTCAACATTTAAAATGATTTGTTCACAGAAAAGTAATTTTCATGTGCCCAAAGTTACAAATATTATTTTGAATTACTACAATAATGAAAATTTTTCTTATCTTTACACACATATTATTTCACCGATTTTTCAGATTGGTCAATTATTATTGATAATAATCAATTTTTCAGTATACTTTTTAACAAAAAACAATGTAATGAATATGTCAAAATCGAGATGGCAATGTCGCCGCATTTTAGTTCAGATGATTTGGTCCATACTTGCCCTTTTACCAATATCGGCGAAAGCTCAGCTGAATTCGCCTTCCGTAGAAGTAACCGGGAGCGCAACAATCAATATAGTTCCTGACCGTATCACCATAGAAATCGGAATGGAAGAATACTACAAACCAAAAACATTCGGCGACAGTACGGTAGTGAAAATTTCGGAAATAGAAAAGAAAGTCCGGAGGACTCTTGCTGCAGCCGGAGTTCCTGACTCTCTCATTACAGTGACAGATATGGGAAACTACCGCAAACGTGAGCTTTCAACGAATTTTTTGATGGCGAAACGTATATCTGCCCAAGTAACCAGTCTGGAACAGATAGAGAAAATTTCCGATAATCTGGAACGCAGGGGTATAACCGGTTTTCACATCATCAAGATCGATAATTCCGACCTCGAGAGTTATAACCGCCGGGGGTTGAAAGCAGCTCTGGATGCCGCACGCGAAAAAGCGGAATTTATCATGAATGATATCGGAGGCAAAAGCTTGACGGCGTGGGAAATTGTGGAAACAGGACCAAACTACTACGATACCCCACAGTTCAGCAACGTATCCTTCGATAGCGGAAGCGGCATTGAGAATATGCGGCACATTGTGCGTAGGTATAGCGTAAAAGTCACTTACATCATCAACTTCTAAATAAAGTTATAAGGTTGCAATGATTCCTTGAAGAATTTGATATTTCTGATTGTAACATTGCGGCTTTTCATCTTTTTGATAAGAATATCCATAACTTTATGATAGCAAAAAGTGAAATGAAACAAGATTATTAACCAATTAAACAAACCGAGTTATGAATAGAGCAAACAATATCAACGTTACGCCTGCTCTGATAAAGGCTGCGATCTGGGGTGCGGTAGCAATTATTATTTTCATCATTGCAATGGCATTTATCCGCCCATGGTATAATGTCTGGTCTCAGGAGATGGAAGGAAAAGCAGAATTTGCCAAAGCCGAGCAAAACCGTAAAATCAAAATTGAGGAAGCCAAAGCCAATCTTGAAGCTGAAAAATTGAACGCTCAGGCTGAAATTGAGCGTGCTAAAGGTGCAGCTGAAGCTATTCGCATTGAAAACGGATCAATCACTCCCACATATATTCAATATCTTTGGGTTCGGCAGCAATCTGACCTAAATAACAAGACGGTTATATATGTCCCAACCGAGACTAATCTGCCGATTCTTGAAGCTACAAGGATGTTACAGACTCAATAATCCGTTCCCCGACGTGTTATCAGGCTGGTTCCTTATCACTTTTCTTAATGAAATTAAGATAAATAGCTATGAGAATAATGGAAAATTCTCCCGCCACATAAATATAGTTTCCTAATGCCGGAGTAATATCAGGAGTAGTACTCAATGATACATATGCTATGATTCCCCACAATATTAACAGTAGAATTTTAAGAAGCTTATTAAGGTAGAACATAGCAGTCAGGCAAGTTACCACCAAATTAAACAAAATCACACATCCCACGAATATCAAAGATAGTTTAACATAGTTATACCATGGGTAGTCATGCCAAAGATACCGCGGCTCGCTGAATTGATTATAAAAGGGCAAAACTGATGAAACCACTATTGTAATAATTGCGATTATCCAATACATTAACCAGTTCGGTGTCAAAGAAAAGAATTTTTTCATAACAGTAATTTGATCATAATTTTTCTATTAGTCAAAGTTAGCAATTATTTGTGACTGCTACAAGAGGCTGTGTCGTAATAAAGTTCTTTATTACGACACAGCCTCAACTGACTGCAAATCTGACGCGCCGATGACACGTAATTGAACCGATTATTGTACTATGATGCGCCGGATTCTGATTTCACCGGTACTGGATGTAACACGAATTATATAGATACCCTTGGCAAGATTTTCTGTAGAAAATCTTGTTGTATCCTCGACTTTAGCTACGCATACACCGTCAAGTGAAATAACCTCTATAGCACTGCACAATCCGCTCGCTATTATTTCCCTTTCTATATAAGAAATATCAAAATCATCAGAAAGAATATTATTTACGCCAGATGTATAATTGAAATCAATTGACAAGATGCGGCTTTTCCCTGAGTTATAGACTTTAGTCACCTCTGCCGTATTACTGCCATTCCGGAGTTCGAAAGCTGAAAGCTCAATTTCGTTAGAATTGGTCGTCACCGGATCGGAGCCATTCACACTGACTTCATAGTTTATAAAATGTCCACCTGAAGGAGCCTCGCCAGAATGTTTACATCCTGTTTGCAGAGCGATATCATCAACACATAGCAGGAACACATCATTCGAACGACTGTTGAGTGCGACATAATTAGCCTCTTTCGGGATCTCATATGAGAACCGGGTATACTGAAGCGGTACACTTACACCGGTTTCCGGATCAAGGAAGATGAAGTCATCCGGCTGGGAACCGCCGGTTGAATACCCTACGCGGAAATTCTCAAGTCTGTTATCCTGACTTTCCCAAGTCATAGCATAGAAAGAGAAAGTAAAGTCACGATGGAAATCAAGTGCCGGTGAAATCAACCAGTCATCGGCACAGAATGTCACTTCATTTCCACCTTCATCAATTATCTTCTTCGGACAGAAGAAACCCAAAGCCCTCGAACCGGTGTTGGCGACACTTCGATTCAGCACAGGTTCAGTTTTGGAAGAATCAAGGATAACAGCCGCCATACGGCTCCCTGCTCCCGGGAAGGTTGAAACAGTGAAACCATAAGTGTAAAGACCATCTCCATCGTAATACTGCCAACCGTTATCACCGGCAGGATTTATCTCAAAGTCAGCATAATCGTCTGTCTCGAAAGAATCGTTTATATCAGCAAAGAAATCATATGTCAGAATCAGATCACCACCTTCATTCTTGACATCGATATTGGCTACCGGAGCGAGTATCTGTTTCAGTTCTACTTCATACCGATAAACTTCCTCCTGATTAAGACTATAGACAGCTTCGTAAGTCTCGAATCCTTTCTGTGTCACAGTCAGGCGATATTCGTCAGCTTTCCTGATGTTACTGAATGATACGTTTCCGTTTGATACATACGCCACCATCGGAGATGAATTCACACTGCTGAGAGATACCTTTGCTCCCTCGGTATCCGCCTGGTCGGAATTGGCGGTTACATAAAGGTTGAGAGTGGTAGTCTGCAGATGATCGCAAATCTCAGAGAATGTGGCTTCGGATTCCTGACCGCCGATGTCATAGATTGCTACTACCGCGTACTGATATGAACCTCTGGGAAGAGTCGCAAAAGAAGCGTCCTCATATGACGTTTCAGTAGTCTCCGGAAGAAGCATGACCCATTTTGATTTATCATCTTTATCCTTGCTTTCAATACGGAAGAGATTATATTTCAACTTCAAGGGTATCTCAGGCTGTATTTTCTCGCCGGCTGCACGCAAGCAGAGAGCTCCTTTGTAGTTGACATCCTCAAAATATGTATATGTTTCGGGTAAAGCATAAGTATTGCTGTAAAGCTGAGTCTTCGGTTCGACAGTCTCGCTGTCATCTTTGGCGAGACATATGTTCCCGATACCGCTCATAGCAAGCATGAAGCCATTGGGACAGACAACTTCCGATGGCAAATGGTATCGGTTCCATTCGTCAGGAACGTTGTCTATATCCTGTGCCGTGTATAGAATATTACCTGTAGGCTCGCCGTTTTCATCAAGACTGATGATGTAAATGGTGACTTTATCATTTTCACCACGATTATTAAATGTGTACCATTCGAAGTCGGACACCGTCATCGGCTCCCGGTAAATTGTTCCGAGTATATTATCGTATCTTCCACTGTCATATCCTAACGGAGATGATGGATTACCATTGTCATGTTTGAGCCATGTAGTGGTGACCGGTCGTTCCCATTCCACTATATTTCCGTTCTCCCCTTCAAACACCTCTACGCTATGTGCCTTCAGAATGTCATACTGAAGAATCGTGGTTCCGGCATTATAATCATAATACATCGTAATACGTTTCGGATCGGAAGCCACAAAATTATTACGCTGTACAGTCAAAGTATAGGGAGAGCTTGCGTAATAATCATACAGGTAGACTCCCGGGAATTCGTAATTGCCGGCTGCATCCGTGAAAGTCCGGTAGAATGTATATCCCTGAAGACAGATCTCAGCGCCTTTAACAGGAGTACCCTCAGCATCAGTTACTTTACCGGAAACTTTGGCTTTCTGCATTTCATAAAGAGTTACCGATCCGTCGGTAGTCTGTTCCGCCACTACATCAAATGTCTTAGTGGTAGTGTTATAACCGAAAGCCGAGAACTCTACCGTATAAACTCCTGATGGTATATCTCCAAAGTGATATTGACCTTCGGCATTGGTAATACAGTTTTTAGCAACAGCGCCGGATATCGCTACCGATGCTCCTGCCAACGGTCCATTTTGAGTGCTTACCGTACCGGCAAGATTACCATCCTTGACTTCATCAATTGACAGATCAGTCAAAAAGAAAACAAAACCGAAGTTGTTTTCTGCCGATGCACGGTGAATGATGTTTATGTAATAGTCCCCCGCGGTTTCGAGAGCGGGGATTAGCACCATCTGCTCTTTCCCGTAATAGCTGTTGAGGGTAAGTGACTGAATGAGTATTCCTTCTTCCGTGCTGTCAGTCAACGGTGATGTAGAAAGGAAAATATCAAGGATCTCCGACTGATAATAGGCGGTATAATACTTGAATTTCAGAGACATATTTTTCCCAGCAGGCAAAGTGAGTGAGGGAGAGATAAGACGGTTGTCAGTGTTTCCGAAGGTTGAGTATGCAGCCTGGGATTTAGCCATATCAGAGCCATAATCCGGTTTGCCGATTACCCAGGTCAGACCATCTCCGTCGACATCAAGCGTTTGCCACGTTGATAACTTTTCCGAAGTCGTAAAGTCACAGGTATAAGGTAACGACTCGGAAGCGAAAGCCGATAATGCTACTATTGGAAGAACAGCGGCAAGGGCTACTTTAGAAGAAATTTGTAATAATTTGCCCATATTGTGATTGGTTTAAGCTCTTAATTCATGTATCAAAAGCCAAAGTTAATAATAAAATTCCAAACACAACAAATTATTCGTTACGACATTACTTCAAAGCCTAATTCGTAAAAGATTCACTTCTAAATTTTTAAGATTTTGACTTTTTGATTTATGAATAGGTCATAGAGAAAAGTGATGCATCTGGGTTTTAGAATATTTTTTGCTAAATGAGGCTGAAATGTAACGCTGTATTGAGTCAAGACGAATATCTTATGACCGCCCGGGTACTTCTCAATGACAAGGCAAAGTCTTACCACAGCGAAAACGGATAGAGGCGTGGAAGCTCAGATGTGTCGTCTGCTCTCCTAACACCCAAATAGAAAATACAATTAGCGTCTGTAAGACCGCTGGAAACTAACACAAAAAATAGCCACCCAATCTTGAAGTGACCCCCAAAAGTTGACGGCTATATTTTTAGACTTACCTGCTATTGCAGATGGTTATACCTCATGATGAAGTCGCGCCAGGAGCGGCATTGGTCATTGTTTTGTGTGATAGACTTTACTGACTATTTTCCAGCTGTCACCATCTTTGACCAGAGTAAACATATCGGTGTATTTGGCTTCGCCGAACTGAGAGTCGATTGCCACCATAGCGACATCGTCGGCGACTTCGCAATTTATGATTTCGTATGATACTTCGGTGGGTTGCCATGAGTCAAAGCCGTCAAACAGCGTTTGAATGGGTACACTCTGAAGTTTGCCATTCTCATACCAAGACATTGTGGCTGTTTCGGCGAAACCCGGTTTTGCCACTTCTGATGAAGCTTTGCGACCACCGTTTATATAACATTCGATAGCTTTTATAACACCTTCGGGAGCGATGGGCTTAGTGACTGAAACCGTTTCGGTAGCAGCAGCACATTCATTATTGTCACATTTGTTGTAGCACGATGTCATAATAACTAATATTGAAATAATAGGAAAAAAGAGTTTTTTCATCTGTTTATAGTGTTGGAATTCTGGTTGTAGGCTTTTGCAACGCATTTCCATTCGCCGTTGAGCT
>CAZKSF010000033.1:0-27056 GCA_964555405.1 uncultured Bacteroides sp. | reverse complement strand
TAAAAAACTCTCGCTACCTTTGCAGCAGAAATTTGAGACGGGGTATTAGCTCATCTGGCTAGAGCGCGACACTGGCAGTGTCGAGGTGAGCGGTTCGAGTCCGCTATACTCCACAAAAAAGCAAGAGTCCGGTACAAAACCGGACTCTTGCTTTTTTGGGGTGTTCGAGTTATTTTTTCGCTGTGGTAGTACGCTTTTTGGTAGAACGTTTTTTTGTAGCGCGCTTTTTGGGTGCCGCTTTAGGTTCGTGAGCTTTACGGTCGAAGGCAAATGTGTCGCTGAAAGTCATGCCTTTTTCGAAGTCAATGATCAGAGCAGGATTAATTGCCACACCCATATAACGGGTCTCGAAATGAAGGTGTGCGCCTGTGCTGCGACCTGTATTTCCGCCAAGTGCGATAGGTTCACCGGCGCGGACACGCTGGTTGGGTTTCACAAGGAACTTTGAAAGGTGTCCGTAGACAGTCTCCATACCGTTGTCGTGACGCATAACTACGTAATAGCCATATCCTTTACGCTCGAACTTGGTCAGACGGATAACACCGTCGAAAGCAGCGCGAACCGTGTCGCCTACAGCCAGTTTCAGATCGATACCTTTGTGCACTCTGCCAAAACGGGGACGATAACCATAGGCGGAAGTCACGTGCCCGGGAACCGGATGAAAATAGCCGGTTACGTCCAGGTCCTTGGTGTCAGGAATGGTCATTCCGCCATAAGGATTTACCAAAGGACTGTCCCAGTTGACTGAATAAATTTCGTCAAGTTCAGCTTCCTCGCGCTGGAGGATTGAGTTACGTAAAGCTTTATTTGCGTCAATACTGAAGCGGTCGCCTGCCGGACGCTGATTGGCGAGAAGCGTCGCGTGCTGGTCGTTGTGCAGATCGGGGAGCTTGTATTGAGCCGATGCACCGGGAGCTGCAGCTAACGCGGTCAGTATTGTAGCTATTGAAAATATTGCGTTTTTTATGAAATTCATTTTTGGTTAAGGGGGCTGTTCCGGCACTATTGCATGTGACCGGAAGAGTTATAATTAGATTTCGTCCTTAGCGTACTTGAAATTGATATCGACCGGAGTGTGGTCAAATATTTCGCCGGGAGCAAAGAATCTTTTGAGTTCGGCTTCCGCATCCTCTGCGCATGCCGAAGCGTGAATTATGTTCGCCTGGTTACTCATGGAGTAGTCGCCGCGGATAGTGCCGGGGAGGGCATCACGTCCGTTAGTGGCACCTGTCATAAGGCGTACGACCTTGATAGCATCTTTGCCCGTAAGTGCCATTACTATGACAGGGGTGGCTATCATGGATTCTACTATCAGGGGGAAGAAAGGACGATCGACAAGATGTGCGTAATGATCGCGGAGAATAGTCTCGTCGAGCTGCATCATCTTCATACCTGTTATCGTGAGACCCTTACGTTCAAAGCGGTTGAGGATTTCGCCTACAAGTCCGCGCTGTACAGCAGAGGGCTTAAATATTACTAATGTTGTTTCCATGTGGAAAGAGAGCGGTTGATTGTTGATTGAATTGTGATGTAAAATTAGCCTTTTTCCAGGTAGTACAGAAATTATATGATATTAAAAGCTGTAAATATCCTTAAATTATGAAAAATAAGAGTTTTTAAACTCTTGGAAATTAGAAGTGTAACTTTAAATCAAAAAAATGGTGAAAATTTGCTTATATATGTAAAATATTTCGGAGTCAAGCGGTTTCAGCACACTTTTCAACGGAATGTGCAATTTGTGCAAATGTCATGACAGTTATTAAATAAGGTTAAAATCGGGGTCTTTAAGGCTATATCGCACAATAATCGGGAAATAATGATTATTTTTGTACCTACGAGTGTCGGAGCATATCCGGACTGTTCTAACAAACTGATAATTGCTTATGAAAAAATTCTACTTAATACTTACAGCTCTTGCTACAGCCTTCTCGTCGCATGCCGGCGGCCTGAACTTTATGATAGGAGACAGGACTATTGAAAAAGGCGAGACTGTTACGTTCGGCGAAATCGAGTCGGACGGCTTCGGAGGATGGATGATTGATCCGTCGCTGAGCGTAATGTCCAGTGAATCGACAACGACGGGAATCGTGGTAGCTGAATGTACTACCGGTCAGAAAGTGCAGATGTGTGCAGGCGGTACATGTATGATGAATACCAGTATTACCAAAACCGGGCTTAAATTCGTCGCAAATCAGAAATTTCCGCTCGAATTCGAATATACCGATTTTATGTCGGAGACTAAAGACGATATTGATAAGGACATCACTGTTAATTTCACCGCTGAAGACGGATTAGGGGCAGCAACTTCGATGGTGCTGATACTTAACCCGAGCGAAGGTAGCGTGGGTGTGGTATTCGGCGATAAACCTGAAGTGAAATTTGTCGGAAAATCGTTGGTATACAAAGTGAACGGTACTTGTACGTTGTCGTTACACAATATTCTCGGTGTGCGTGCGATGCAGACCACAATAAGCGGTACAGGTTCGATAAGTCTTACCGATCTACCTAAAGGCATATATGTATATTCCGTGCAGGGTGCGACAACTCTTTCCGGAAAGATCTCTATACCCTGATCGAGTTAACTGACTAATATACACACCGAGAGCCGACAATTCCATCAATAGGATTGTCGGCTCTCGGTTTATTGTCGGTGATCACTCTTCGATATCGCGGTATGAGCGCATCATGCGGAAATATACGTTCAAGCCTATTCCAACCCCGATAATTAATCCGGAGCTTACACCTGCTATAATATATACGTTTGCTCCCAGAGCGTAGATGATAGTTCCCACTATGATAATAGCGAAAGGTATGAGGACCGCCATACACCGGTGATGGAATCTGCGGCAAGCGCGGGCAAGCGAAGCTACCTTTCCTACAGGCATCGTGAGCACATCAATTTCACCTATCTTGCGGCACAGTATCAAATCCATTATCGCTGCGGTAATGAAATAGCATGCCATTACTGCTACCAGTATAATCCGACGATCGTGTATCACTATAGTCGAGTGCAACCAGAATGGACTTATTCCTGCCATCACGAATCCTATGATGGAGAACTTGCGATACTGCCGTTGCAATTTTTCAAGAGCTGTAATGCGCCTTGTAAGCCGTGTTCTTGACATGAATTCCGACATTTCGTTGTCGGATAGCAGCCCGTTGGTGCTATTCCAGATTTCCTGGATCTTTTCGTTTTCCATATGATGTTTTTATTATAGATTATCGGAAAATGATTGTTTCATTTTGTTACGGATACGGTGCAGCCGGGTGGCGACCGTATTACGCGGATAGCCGGTGGTTTCGGCTATCTCTTCATAAGTCATGCCGTCAAGATGCATCATAATCAATGCTTTATCGGTCGGAGACAAGAGTGAGATGAGATGATGCAACATTTCGATATTTTCGATCTGCTCGGTTGTATCATTGTCGGTTATATCGTTAATCAGGTCAATCGGTACATCATTAGATCTCTTCTTCTCACGACGCCAGCCGGTAATACATGTGTTGAGACATATTCTGTAAATCCATGTCGACCGTTGAGCCTGTTCCCGGAAGTGGGGCAAGCCTCTCCAGATATTAATCAGCACATCCTGTCTCAGATCATCGTATGAGGTACGGGAAGATGTATAATAAAAGCATATGCGGTTGATCATGCCGCCATACGAAGCGATAATCTCATTAAACAGATATTCATCGCCGGCAGTGCAGGATTCGCCTGTAATTACTTCCGCCACCCGGGCAAAAGCCATTTTGAGTCTGTCATGCCATGACAGAACAGGATAAATGTCAGTAATTGTTTCCATTCTGATAGGTTTGACGCACTGTCGGCGGGATAGTTCCCTCGGTGGTATAAAAAAATTAGAGACGGCAACTGAAAAAGTGCCGTCTCTATGTCGGTTCGAACTTAATACGGATTATTTACGTCCGATTTTCTTAGCTATGGCAGATGGAATAGCTTCCTGGTTCACAATGATGTCAAGAGTCTTTGCACGGAAATAAGGTTCGGAAACATAGAAGAAACCGTCGTAAACCTGATTGGTATCCCATGAATTCTGTACCTTGTAATATCTGTTTCCTTTCTGATCGACTGCACGTCCTACGATAACCATACCGTGGTCGTCGGTAGTTTCCTGGCGGTCGAACATATCCTGACGGAGTTCCTGAGTCACTACGATTTCCTCAACCGGACCGTCAACATCGTATTTCGCGTCCTCGCGTTCCTTGTCACTGAGCTTCACCCAACGCGAAAGCTCGGTTCCGTCCATATCACCTTCCGATTTTCCTTTAGGCATGATCGCATAACCTTTAGCCCACTTGAAACCACCTTCGCTTACGTCGGCAGCCCATGCTACAGGATAGCCGTGATCAAGGGCGTTGTCGACAATAGCCTGCATTTCATCGAGCGGCACATTCATATAGCGTTCATTAAGCCAGTTATCGGGCACTTCCAGAATAAATTCTTCGTAGAACGGATGATGAGTGAACGATGTGATGGGCACATAATCGTTGATGTCGATAGGCAGTGAAGCAGCAAATGACTGAGGAGTATATGTTTTGCCTTCATAGACGAAAGTCTCGGGAATTTCACCGAGATAAGCGTCGAGCACACCTTCGAAGCCTTTGCGCCATGCGGTGGACACACGCTTGTTGGGGCGGGCGGCTACGGCACTGACATAACCCTTGAGCACACGCTCAAGTTCGGAATGCACGTGTTTGTCCTCACCGTACTGTATGCCGGGATAAGCCTCTTCGGGCATAGCACCGTAGAGTTTCCATACATGGGGAATATCAAGACCACTGCCTCCCTGCGCGAAGTTACACTCTCCATAAAGGCGAACATATCGGTCGGCTTTGTCGCCGTAGCAATGACGTACGGTGAACATATCGGAAAGGTCGACAACCTGTCCGGTCTTACGCAGGATTTCTTCCTCAAGGAAGGATGTGGTAGAGAAAGCCCAGCATGTTCCCGATTTATTCTGGTCGCGTACGGGAGAAGTCTTTACTACCGCCACATCGGTGAATATGAATCCGGTAGAGTCCGGAGCTGTGACGTTATCAGCCGCAAAAGCCGGGATAACCGAGGCGGCAGCTGCCGCTGTAAGGAATAATTTTTTCATGTTACAGAGAATGTATTGAATTTCTGACTGCAAATATAACTATTTTCGATGAATCTGTGTAAATTTGTAGTCTCCAGAAAAGCGAAACAGATGAACAAGGTCATAGCAAAGGAGCAATTCTCCGAAAATGTAGTGAAACTTGTGGTCGAGGCGCCAATGATTGCTTATGCGCGTCGCCCCGGGCACTTTGTCATAGTGCGTGTCGGTGATGGTGGGGAACGCATTCCCCTGACTATCGCTGATGCCGATACAGTCAATGGAACCATAACTCTGGTTGTACAGCGTGTAGGTGTGTCCACTGAAAAAATCTGTGCCCTTGAACCGGGAGAATATTTCACAGATGTTGTAGGACCGCTCGGTCGCGCTACGCACATAGAGCGTGTGGGCACTGTGGTGTGCTGTGGCGGCGGTGTCGGTATCGCCCCCTTGCTCCCGATAGCCAAAGCAATGAAACAAGCCGGAAACCGTGTGATAGCGGTACTTGCCGCACGTAACGAGAGTCTGATTATTCTTGACCGCGAGATGGAAGATTTCTGTGACGAAGTGATCATTGTAACCGATGACGGCTCACGTGGACTGAAAGGACTTGTTACCGACGGACTGCAGTCGGTGATAGATCGCGAGAGAGTGGATCAGGTAGTGGCTATCGGACCCGCAGTCATGATGAAATTTGTGGCAAAGCTTACGGAACCGCTGGGAATTCCTACCGTATGTTCGCTTAACACCATAATGGTTGACGGAACCGGAATGTGCGGCGCATGCCGTGTGACAGTGGACGGCAGAACGCGGTTTGTATGTGTCGACGGTCCGGAATTTGATGCTCATAAAGTAGATTTTGATAATATGATAGAGCGCCTCCGCGCTTATAAATGACAGACAGATGGAAAACAAACACGAACTCACCGACCGCAATACGGCGTGGCGTCAGGAACTCCGCGCATCGCTCACACCCGTACAGCGCCGTAACATACCGCGTGTGTCTATGCCGGAACTCCCGGCTGATTTCCGTCGTCACTCCCGTCTGGAAGTAAACCGCGGACTGAGTGCCGAACAGGCACGTCTCGAGGCTGCACGATGTCTTGACTGCCCCAATCCGGGGTGTGTGACAGGATGTCCGGTGTCGATAGATATTCCGGCATTTGTGAAGAATCTGGAACGCGGTCACTGGCATGACGCGTCAGAGGTGTTACGTATGACGAGTGCACTCCCGGCAGTATGTGGCAGGGTTTGCCCGCAGGAACGGCAGTGTGAGTCAAAATGTATCTATCACAAGATGAATTTGTCTCCAGTTGCAATCGGATATCTTGAGCGCTTTGCTGCGGATACTGACCGTATGCTGGCTGAAGCGGATTGTGAAAAGCGTGAGAAACCGGCTGCTTCCGCTATAGATGGCGGTGACAGAATAAAAGTGGCTGTGGTGGGTTCCGGTCCTGCCGGACTGTCGTTTGCCGGCGAAATGGCTTCGCGTGGATATGCGGTTACCGTATACGAGGCTTTACACGCCATTGGGGGTGTACTTAAGTACGGTATTCCGGAATTCCGTTTGCCGAATTCGGTTGTCGATTGGGAAATTGACGGTCTGCGACGTCAAGGTGTACGCTTCATCAACGATTGTGTTATCGGTAAGACACTATCGCTCGATGACCTGCGTGCTGAAGGATATGCCGGCATATTTGTAGGTTCAGGCGCCGGTCTGCCACGCTTTATGGGCATCCCCGGAGAGAATCTGGTTGGTGTAATGTCGAGCAATGAATATCTGACCCGTATAAACCTTATGGGAGCCGGACAGCCCGGACACGATACTCCTGTTATGACCGGTAATACTGTCGCGGTTGTCGGTGGTGGAAATACGGCGATGGATTCAGTACGTACCGCGTTACGCATGGGTGCGGAACGGGCGGTGATCATTTACCGCCGCAGCCGGGAGGAGATGCCTGCCCGAGTCGAGGAAGTGCATCACGCCGAACAGGAAGGTGTTGAATTTATGACTCTGCACAATCCGATTGAATACATCGGTGATGAAAACGGGCGTCTGAAAGCTGTGCGTCTTCAGCGTATGGAACTTGGAGAACCTGACGAGTCAGGACGTCGCAGTCCTGTCCCTGTGGAGGGCGACATAGTGGAGTTGCCGATTGATGTGGCGATAGTAAGTATAGGTGTATCGCCTAATCCTATAATTCCCGAATCGTTCGCCGGACTTGACGTGTCACGTCGCGGTACGATAGTTATTGATGAAACGACAATGCGTTCCTCGCTTGGAGACGTGTATGCCGGCGGTGACATAGTGCGCGGTGGCGCAACGGTGATACTTGCTATGGGCGATGGTCGTCATGCCGCCGAATCAATGGACCGCAGTCTGAAGTCAGGGGATAGCCTATGAGTATAGAAGAGGATAGTTTACGGCTGACCCATATAGTAGTTGCGGCTGGAAGCGGCTCCCGCTTCGGGTCGCAACTTCCCAAACAATTCTGTGAACTTGCCGGACGTCCGGTAGTGATGCGTGCCATAGATGCCTTGCGCGGCGTTACTCCCGGGGCTCAGATGGTACTTGTGATATCACAGGATATGGAGGAGCTGTGGCATGATCTGTGTGTACGTCATGAGTTTGATTCTCCTGTGACGGTGTATGGAGGTAAATCGCGATGGGAGTCAGTGCGTAACGGACTCGCAGCTGTCGAACGGGAAACATCGGTAATCACGGTTCACGATGGAGCCCGGCCTCTCGTCAGTGCCCCTGTAGTGCTTGCTGCCCTGGAGGCTGTAACGTCAGGAGCGGATGGCGCTGTGCCCGTAATACCTATGACCGATAGTCTGCGACACGTTGATTCGGATGATCGGATTCACGGCAGGGCTGTAGACCGTAGTGAATATGTCGGCGTACAGACTCCACAGGTATTTAATCGCGAACGGCTTGAAAGAGCTTATTCGTTGCCATATAGTCCGGCGTTTACCGACGATGCCTCAGTTATGGAAGCTGCGGGCTATACTGATTTGCGTCTGACGCCGGGGTCTCCTTACAATATAAAGATAACCAATCCGTGTGATCTTGCCTTGGCGGAGGTGCTACTGCATTTCCATGACTGATTCTGATGAAGAGACTGCGGGCAACTGATGTGAAATTTCTCAAAGGGGTAGGACCGAAGCGTGCCGAGATACTTGCTAAAGAGGCCGGCATCCATACGTGTTACGATTTACTCCATTATTTCCCAACGCATTACGTCGATAGGACTCAGGTGTATGCAATCCGTAGTTTTTCAGGGGATATGCCTACACTTCAGGTCAAAGGACGCTTTGTGACTTTTAATGTCGTGGGAGAGGGTGCCAAGATGCGTCTGGTGGGACTTTTCACTGACGGCACAGCTACTATGGAAGTGGTATGGTTCCGGAATATACGTAAGATGCGTGAGGCATTCATGCCGGGACGCGAATACGTACTCTTCGGGAAACCGAGCAGTTTCGGCTCTACATGGTCAATGGTACACCCGGAGATTGATCCGGCCGATTCGCTCGGAGCATCCGAAGGACTCCGGGGGGTGTATCCTCTTACCGAGCGGCTGAGATCGTCGGGCTTTTCCTCCAAAACCTTTTTCACTCTTGCCCACACGCTTCTGTCCACCCGGCGCGATATTGATGATCCTATACCACCGGAAATACTCCGCCGGTTGAATCTCATGCCGTTGGGCGATGCACTTGCGGCTATACACAATCCCCGTAATCCGGCAGAAATGAATAAGGCTCGGGAACGGCTAAAATTCAATGAATTGTTCCTTCTCCAGCTGAATATACTACGTTATTCATCGAATCGCCGCCGCAAGTCAGGTGGTTTCAGATTCGTGAGAATCGGGGGATATTTCCATAGATTTTATGATGAATGTCTGCCGTTTGAACTTACCGATGCTCAGAAGCGCGTTATAAAGGAAATTCGTGCCGACATGGGATCAGGCAGGCAGATGAACCGATTGCTACAGGGCGACGTCGGATCGGGGAAAACTCTTGTATCGTTATTGTGTATGCTTATAGCTCTCGATAACGGCACACAGGCATGCCTGATGGCTCCGACTGAAATTCTTGCCACACAACATTTCGAGACCATCCGGGGGCTGGTAGCGCCGATAGGGGTAAATGTACGGTTGCTTACCGGGTCGACACCGAAAAAAGAACGGGATATAATAGACAGTCAGCTTGCCGACGGTTCGCTGCATATCCTCATAGGAACACATGCCGTCATCGAGGATAGGGTACGGTTCCGTAATCTCGGATTCGCGGTAATCGACGAGCAGCACCGGTTCGGTGTGGCACAACGGGCGCGTATGTGGGCAAAAAATGCAATTCCGCCTCACGTGCTTGTAATGACCGCCACACCTATTCCGCGCACGCTGGCAATGACACTTTACGGTGATCTGGATGTATCGGTTATCGATCAGCTTCCGCCCGGGCGTAAACCGGTGACGACTATGTTGCGCTATGATAGTGACCGGCTGAGAGTGTACCAGGGTATAACACGGCAGCTCAGACTGGGACGGCAGGTATATATCGTATATCCGCTCATAAAGGAGAACGAAAAGATGGATCTCCGGTCGCTGGAGGAAGGTTACGAGCAGGTATGCGATACATTCCGTAGTTTCAGGGTAGCATATGTACACGGGAAGATGAAACCTGCGGATAAGGAGTTGCAGATGCAGCGTTTCGTCTCGGGGGAAGCACATATTCTTGTGTCCACCACTGTGATAGAAGTAGGGGTAAACGTGCCTAACGCCACTACGATGGTGATTGAAAATGCGGAACGGTTCGGGTTGTCGCAGCTTCATCAGCTGCGGGGGCGTGTAGGACGGGGAGCCGACCAGAGTTACTGCATTCTTATGACTAAACAGAAAATAGCGCGTGACACACGGCGCCGTCTTGAGATAATGACATCGACAACTGACGGATTTGTGGTAGCGGAAGCTGATCTCAAAATGCGTGGTCCGGGTGATATAGAAGGTACGATGCAGAGCGGAATAGCTCTGGATTTACGCATAGCCAATCTGGCGACTGACGGTCAGATAGTGCAACTTGCACGCGATGAGGCGCAGCGTTTCCTTGATGAGGATCCTGATATGATTTCTCCCGCAGGGTATAAGCTCGCTGAAGAATTAAAAGCCTCTTTTGATAAGACGGTTGACTGGAGCCGTATCAGTTGATGTTAAGCAACCGGGATGCGTTGTCTCCTGCCAGTGAGAGAATTGCTTCAGGAGTAGTTTGGCGGACCGCGGCGATTGCATCCGCTATATGATTTATGCTACCCGTCGGGCTATCGTCCGTTTCCAGCAGTATTTCATTGTCGGGAAGCATGGCTACGGTGCCAGGATTGAAATTGGATCCGATGGATAAATGCAATCCTTGGTCAAGTAATTGCCCGGCAAGTTCCAGTTTACCCCTGAATCCGTGTATTATCCATGGTTGTCTGGATTTGAGTCGGTGTCGGCGGCGCGCGGCGAGTATTTCGGCAAAACACCGCACGCAATGTATTATCAGCGGCTTGTCCGTACGTTGGCTCAACTGTATATGGTGTTCCAGAACATTCTCTTGTATGGATAGCCCGGAACCGCGATAACGGTCGAGACCGGTTTCACCTATGGCGATACAATTGTTGTCGGTCGCAAACTCCGAGAGCCTGTCATAATATTCCGGGGCTATAGCCGAATTCCATGGGTGAATACCTACAGAGAACGGTTGTGTGGGAATTTCGGTACATACAGAAGGATCGACACACAGCAGGCTGCGGTCGTGACCGTTAGTGTGGGTATGTATATCCAGAATTGGTTTCATGGAACAGGGTCATAGCCCGAGCCACCCCATGGATGGCATCTGCATATACGGCGGATGGTCAGCCATGTCCCTTTAAACGGACCGTGACGCCGTAACGCCTCTATGGCATATTGGCTACACGTGGGAACATAACGGCATGAGGGAGGAAACAGCGGTGAAATACACATCCGGTAGAAATGCACGGGAAGCAGGAGGAGTTCCACAATCAGTCCACGGATACGGGTTGCGATGTTATTCCGCGGTACACTCATTGCCGGACAGGTTTTGATTTAAACGGTGAAATATACGCCGGATGGAATTGCAGGAATCAGTATATGGGGTAAGGTGATCAGCGACATAAATAAGCGCTATGTCAAGCCCAAGTCCGGGAAGTATGATTTCGCTTCGGAGAAGGCGATAAGCTTCACGCATACGCCGACGCATCGTCACCCTGTCGACAGCATGACGTAACCGGCGCTTGGGGACCATTATAAGGATGCGTGGAAATGTGACTTTGGGATTTTCCGCAGGCATTGCTACCGCGCGCCAGGGATACGCCATGACGGAAGCGGATATAACAACGCCACCTGTCTGCGGGGCAAACAGGCGGTTGATATCTGTTGTGGAGCGAAGTCGCTCCCGCTTATATAGTCGTTGGTTTTCCACCGGAAATGCAGATTACTCCTCGGTGTCGGCGATACCGTTCGTTTCCTTGAGGTAATTTTCAAGAGCGGCTGTCATTGACGGTGCCTTGGGTGAGGGAGCCTCGATGTCAAGCCGAAGACCGGCATCTTTCACTGCCTGCGCGGTGGTGGCTCCGAAGCAGCCGATACGGATATCCTTCTGATCAAATTCGGGGAAATTTTTCAGTAGCGAGGATATTCCTGCCGGACTGAAAAATAACAGCATGTCATAGTCGAACGGCTCATCCGGACCGAAATCGTTGCTGACTGTCCGGTACATTACCGCACGGGTGTAATTGATACCTACCTTATCAAGGAAATTGGTATCACCGTTATGCACATCACTGACAGCAAAAAGGAATTTCTCTTTATTATGTTTTGTAAAGAAGGGCTGAAGATCTTCCAGACGACCGGTGTTGGCATGGAAAATCTTGCGTTTACGGTACACGATGTATTTCTGGAGATAGAGCGCGATAGCTTCCGTAGTACAGAAGTATTTCATTGTATCCGGAATGGTGATACGCATCTCCTCGCACAGACGGAAGAAATGATCTATCGCAGTGCGGGCGGTAAATATTACGGCTGTGAAGTCGGAAATGTTGATTTTCGACTGGCGAAATTCTTTCGCACTGAGTCCTTCTACCTTTATAAAAGGTCGGAATTCAATATCTACACCATATCTTTCGGCTATTTCGTAGTATGGCGATTTATCGGATGTAGGTTTCGGCTGTGAGACTAAAACTTTATTAACTTTCACTCTTTCTCTATTTATAAGGGTTCAAGACCATCAATTAAAGCCCCTGCCCGATAGATGATAAACAGGGGGATAATTTCAAGCGTGCAAAGGTACAAAATAAAATAGACTAAAGAGGTAGGAATAGTGTAAAAAATTCTAAAACCCTTGAGTATAAATATCATTCGTGCAATGATATAGAGGGCAGCACCGGCGATGCTCATCAGTGGAGCCAGCGCCGGGTCGAATAAAACAACGATTGCCGGAATAACCAGTGTGATTCCGAGAAGCGACTGCGAGGCATTGAACCCTTTTAGCCACTGATTTGTTTCGGTCTGTCCGGCAAATACTTGTCCTACAACATAATAGGCGCATAATTGCGCGATGTAGTAAACTACTGCAAGCAAGGAGAACATACCTACATATAGAACCGGCATGCTTTGGGATAGTGCACCTATCGGAGAACCGTACAATAGAATTCCTTCGCACAGGCATGCAAGAATTATGAATGAGATGGTGATACGGGTTTCGCTGAGCGTCCGTTCGTCGAACGCATTCTGGCGCCGGCGCACTTGCCACAGATCGTGAGTGAAAGTCTTGAGGAATGTAGAATAGTGACGTACGTTAACCGCCATCACCAGAAAGACTCCGAGCAACAAAGCCACAACTCCCGAATCATATCCGGGAAGAAGCGGGCGGGGTTCGGGCGGCATCCCCGACAGATAGGGCACTTGTCCGACCAGGGTTATATGCTCGGTATTAGCCCGGGGAGCGTCTTCTTCATGACACAGGGTGTCATTCAATACATGTAGCGGCGCTGTATTTTCAGTTACGGCGGATATCATACGATTTTCTGAGAAAAATCCCTGGATTCGTAAGGCTTAAGAGCCGCTTCAACCGCAAGAGCGGGTGAAGAAGCAACACTCCATAGAGCCGCATGGTCATCATGCATGAACCCTTGTTCGATACTTCGCGAAAGCATTTCCAGCAACGGATCATAGTATCCACCGATATTGGCGATCACTACGTTACCATGATAAAGACCCAGCTGACGCCATGTAATTATTTCTGTCAGCTCTTCAAATGTACCGCATCCTCCGGGCAGAGCGATTGCCGCACGGCTCATCGATGCCATAGTACGTTTCCTCTCATGCATACCGTCAGTTACAATTACTTCCGATAGCGCAGGATGCCCCCAGTTGCGCTCGACCATAAACCGGGGCAAAATGCCGATTGTGTGTCCGCCGGCATCAAGTGCTCCGTCAATCGCGGCAGCCATCAGTCCGGACCGCCCGCCGCCGGTTATCAGACTCATCCCGTTTTGAGCAATGAGTTGTCCAAGTTGGAATGCGGCATCTTTATATTGCTTTGCGATCTGAGAGCTTGATGCACCGTACACGACAATAGCCTGAGGTAAGGGATCGGTATTCATATTCTAAAATTACTGATTTTCCTCATTTCATCCAAGCAGCTCGTTAAAAAGAGCGATGTACTGTTTCGCTACATTTTCAGCCGAAAAGCGTTTACCGACCGATACATGAAGCGCTTCACGATCGCGTGGCTCATTCAATCCCCACAAAATACCTTCAGCGATATCCTTAATGTCGCGATAGCGTGCTATATACCCGTTAACTTTATGTTCGGTGATTATATCGGACTGACCGCCGCGCCCGAATGACACAGGCAGACATCCTGCCGCCTGTCCCTCTATAAGGGTTCCGGGCAAGGTCTCATAAAGTGAAGTAGACAGCACTACTTTTGCCGAAGCATAGAGCTGCCTGAGCATACGCCAGTCGTTAATTTTACCAATGTGCTGGTACGGGAAACGGAGAAGATCGAGTTTCTGACGGTTACGGAGGTCACCGAACAATATTAATGTAGAGGTATTGGCAATATCAGGATAATTGTCGAATATGTAATTCAGCGCATCTACCGCCAGATCCAGACCCTTGATAGGATCGTCAAGCCGTGCTGCGCCCATCACTATGAGGTTACGGTCGAGGTTGATATTGAACGTTTCTACGGTATGGGTCGGAGTGGTCAGAAATGCTTCCGTGGGAAATGCATTGGGAATCACAACAACGCGCTGATCTTTCAGAAGCGAACTTTCCGCGGCCTTGCGTGCCAGCCAGTTACTCACCGCAACGAATGTTATTTTTTTATCGCTATAAATCCTGTTCTTCTGTTTCCACACCTTATGGGACAGATCGTTGCTGCTGCCGGAATGGAGGAAAGGACAATGACCGCATTCACGTAGATAGCCGTCACATTCATAGGCATGATGACATATACCGGTCATACACCACATGTCATGCATGGTCCAGACTACCGCTTTTCCCATCGCTGTCAGTTTGCTTAATTCCTTCAGCGACATCATTCCTTGATTGATCCAGTTAACGCAAACTACATCGGATTCAACAATCCATGGGTGAGAACAGATATCCATGCCTATATTGGCTATAGAGACCTTGAACAGATCCTCGCGGTTAAAGTTATTTCCAAGAAAAATGCGCAGTCGTTCAAGCATAAACTTGAATCCTCTCACGCCACGACTGCCGATACTTTCTATATTGTCGCTTTTTCCAACTTTCGTGAACACCAGCATCCGGGCGTCGATGCCTTCATGACGCAGGGCATTCATCAGACGATATGTCACTATCGAGGCGCCACCCAGCATATCGCTGTGGCTTACAAGCGTTACTTTTAGCGGTGTTTTGCTGTCGGTAGGATTCATAATCATGGTTTTTTATCTGTGTTTGGTGCGGTTGTATCGAATATGGATCTGTTTACTTCTACGATTTTTACGGGATGCAATTGCAGACGTGCTTCAAGATACTCAGAGAATTTGGTGCGTTGTGCAGCTGTCATCGGACTTGTGAAATGAACAAGCGCTAAATTCAATGTGTCCGGCTGCGCACCGTTTATTTTGCTGAATATCGTGTGTCGCGTAACAGCGATAGCTGTTATCTCCGGGAAGAGCACCCTGATTTCAGGTGTTATGGCAATTGCCTGAGCATGCTGCTGCTCGCTTTCGCTGATGGCTGACCGCATTGAGTCGATTGTCTGTTGCTGGCGTGAGATGGTGTTCTGCGCCAACTGATAGATATCCCTTACCGCTCCTGTTCCTCCTCCGTCCAGGTCGATTTTCCCAACCGATGCATCACCCTGTATTATGTCGAGATGAACTCCCTTGAGATCGTAATCCGCCAGATGACGTGACAGAGCGAGTTCAAGTGAATCTGTTGGCAGAATACGACCGATCAGGGTGATTGACAGCACTCTCTCGCCATTTAGCTCATAGGCACGGCTGTTGAGTACCTGGGTGGAAGGGAAATTACAGACATGATTCACGAAACGCGTGGCATTCATTTCAAATTTATTTTGCCTGAGCATATTGTATGTGAGGTAAATGCTCGGAAGAAGTGTCAGGAGAGCTATGACATATACTATTCGCTGGACACGCTGTGCGCGGACATTATTCACAATGTCGCTTCCCTTGTATTTCATCAGCTTCACACCGATAAATGTTGCGAGGGCTATGTATATGGAATTAATCAGGAACAGATAGAAGGCACCGAAAAAATAATTCAGCTGCCATGTGGCTATGCCGTAACCGGCAGTACATAACGGAGGCATGAGAGCCGTTGCGATCGCCACACCCGGGATGACATTACCTTTCGACCGTGATCCTATTGCAAGTATTCCTGCGCCACCTCCCACAAAACCTATAAGTACGTCGTAGATAGTAGGCGATGTGCGTGCCAGAAGTTCGCTGTGTCCTTCGGCTACAGGGGATATAAGGAAATATAACGTCGAGGCTATTACAGAGAAACCGGCAGCCATTATCAGATTACGTAACGACCGTGTTACCAGTTGATAATCATGTATGCCCACTCCAAGACCGATACCGATTATCGGACCCATAAGCGGTGAGATAAGCATAGCGCCGATTATGACCGCCGTGGAGTTGGTATTAAGACCGAGTGAGGCAATGAGTATTGCCAGTACAAGTATTATGATGTTTGTACCTCGGAACGAGACTCCTTCACGTATATCCGCCTCAGCCTGCTCCTGTGGCACAAGCTGACCATTGAGCGTGAAAAAATTGATAATGAAATTGGACAGTCGCGAAGTGAAATTCGTATTGCTCATACGGTCATTTTTTTGAAATTGAGTGATGGGTAAGTTGTCGGAGGGTCGGTATCGGCAGCTTTTCGAATCTGATAGCGAATATTATATAAGCTATCAGAAGAGGTGTGCGCAATAACATATCGATACATTGCGAACCGGTATCGATCAGTGCGCCTGTTCCATATAGTACTAGCGCGGTCGCAAAGTAAATCAACATCCGTCGTGTCTGATAAGGAATGGGGTAATAGTGTTTGCCTGCCACCCACGAAGCGACTGCCATTATTCCGTAGCACCCGAATGCCGCCCATGCACATCCCATATATCCTATACGCGGTACAAGCACAATGTTCAGTGTCACAGTTACAGTTAGTCCCAACAGAGAGAACCATGTACCCCACATGGTGCGGTCGGTGAGCTTATACCATACCGACAGATTGAAAAATACTCCAAAGAAAAATTCTGCGATCATTATCACCGGCACTACACGTAATCCCGAAAAATAACGCGACGATATGAAATGCCGCAGAATATCCATGTAGAACATTACACCCAGAAATATTATCATGGCGAATATCACGAAGTATTTCATCGCATCACTGTAGGCTTTCACCCGACTGCCGCCTTCAGCTGTGTTCCGGGCAAAAATAAATGGCTCGTAAGCGAAACGGAAAGCCTGGATAAACATCACCATCACTATAGCTATCTTATAATTGGCGCCATAGATACCTACCTGCTTCATTGCGTCCATATGGTCGGGCAAGAGGTCCGGAAGGAGTATGGTGCCGAGCGATTGATTCATGACGCCTGCTATACCGAGCACCAGCAGCGGAAAGCTGTATGAAATCATACGTTGCCATAGTGACTTGTCGAAACGCCATTCGAATCCACGCATTTCGGGTATCAGCAACAGTAGCATCGCAGTTGACGCTATAAGATTGGACAGGAAAATATAGCCTATCCCGAAGTCCGGGGAGTAGAATATGCCGAGACAACCGGGCATCATTCTTTCAAGCCACGGACAAAGTAGCAGAAACCATAGGTTCAGACCGATGTTCAGCCCGATATTCACCAGTTTCAGACATGCGAAACGCATAGCCTTGTGGTCATATCTCAGCCATGCGAACGGAATGGAAGTTATGGCGTCGACAGCTACAGCAAGTCCCATCATCCATATGAATGACGTATGTTTGCCGCAATCAAGAGTCCTTGCTACCGGATCAAGAAAAAGAAGCAGTGCCGCGAATGCTACCGTAGAGGATACACAGAGTGAAATGAGGGTAGTAGAGTAAACGAGGCGTGGTCTGTATCCCTGTTCGTGATTAGCGAATCTGAAAAAACCGGTTTCCATGCCGTAGGTGAGTACTATCAGAGCTATCGCTACTATGGAATAGATGTAGTTTACTATACCGAACTCCGAGGGGGCGAACAGGTTGGTGTAAAGCGGTACCAGGAGCCAGTTGAGAAACCGTCCCACAATGCTGCTGAGTCCGTAGACTGCAGTGTCTTTTGCAAGTGATTTGATTCCCGCCATAAGTGACAGTCGGATAATAATCAGTTTTGAAACAGAGTTCCCATATCATCGTCAGGCAGACGGTAATGTCCCAGGTGTCGATAAGCCAGATCCGTCACCTCACGGCCGCGGGGCGTACGTCGTATGAATCCTTCCTTTATCAGGAACGGTTCATATACCTCTTCGATAGTCCCCGGATCCTCGCCCAGAGCTGTAGCTATAGTGGAGAGTCCTACCGGACCGCCCTTGAACTTGGTGATGATCGTTGTGAGTATCTTGTTGTCGATTTCGTCAAGTCCGTAGCGGTCGATGTTAAGAGCCTCAAGCGCATATCGTGCAATATCGGGGTTAATGATACCTGAACCTTTGACCTGCGCGAAATCACGGACACGTCTCAGCAGTGAGTTTGCAATTCGCGGCGTGCCGCGGCTGCGTGTGGCGATTTCGCAAGCTGCTTCCGTGGTACACTTGACTCCGAGGAGTGAGGCGGAGCGCAGTATGATCCGTTCAAGCACCTCATGATCGTAATATTCAAGATGACAATTTATTCCGAATCGCGCCCGGAGAGGCGATGTCAACAATCCGCTACGGGTGGTAGCGCCAATGAGTGTGAAAGGTGCGAGCGCGAGCTGTACCGAACGTGCCCCCGGACCCTTGTCGATCATAATATCGATGCGGTAATCTTCCATCGCCGAGTATAAGTACTCCTCTACGACAGGACTCAGACGATGTATTTCGTCGATGAACAGCACATCGTTTTCCTCAAGGGAGGTGAGAATACCTGCAAGATCACCGGGTTTGTCCAGTACAGGACCGGATGTCACTTTGAAACCCACTCCGAGTTCATTGGCAACGATTCCTGAAAGGGTGGTTTTGCCCAGTCCGGGAGGTCCGTGAAGCAACACGTGGTCGAGAGCTTCATGACGCATTTTGGCAGCCATTACAAACACCTTGAGATTCTCAACGATATTTTCCTGACCGCTGAATGCATCGAATTGCGAGGGGCGGAGAGCTTTTTCTATGTCGCGCTCACCGCCTCGGTCGGGCATTGACCGTGCCTCTCGTATGTCGAAATCCTCACTCATTATGGTTCCTCTTCAATAGTTTGTTTGATCCGGGCAACTACTTCTTGTGGAGTTATGCCGGCAAGACACCGATAGTCTCCGAATTTGCATGGCTTATTCCCGAATACCGAACAGGGGCGGCAAGTGTCACCTGACTCCACGGCACGGGATCTATCCTGTTGCCAGCCGTAAAATCCGCAGTTAGGGTGAGTCTGCCCCCATATACTGATCACTTTTATTCCGGCAATTGCCGCAAGATGCATGTTGCCGCTATCCATGGTCAGAGCCGCATCCATGAGCCGTAACAGTTTCAGCTCACGGGCAAGTCCGATCCGTTTTTCTGCCATTGATATTATACCCGGAAGACCATCCGTCATCCTGGCGATTGCCTCACGCTCGTGATCGCCGGCTCCGAACACAAAAAGCTTTACATTTTTGTCTGCCGCCATCAGTTCAAGAACCTTGCGCATCAGGTGTTCGGGATATATCTTTCCCGGGTGGGCAGCAAAGGGAGCAACTGCAATCCATCGCTCGCCGGCAGGCTTTCCGGTTCCGATTATGTCAGTAATCTCTGAGATATCAGCATCGGTTCCGTCGAAAATTGTCGAAAACTTACCAGAAGTACTCAATCCGGCTTTTTCGAATGCCGAGCGGTAACGTGTAAAGGTATTCTCAAGAACAGGAAGTGGCGAACCTGCAGTGTGGTTTATCAGTTTCTTCCGGTCGCTGCGTTTTTTGTCAATTGCTGATACTCTGATACCGGCGATGCGCGAGAGCAGACGTAATATTTTGGTACGCGTCACATCGTGCAGATCCACTATGGTATCGAACCTGTAAGTGTGCCGCAGATCCTTGAAAAGGCGGGTAATACCACCGAGTCCTTTATAATTATCAAGATCTACTCCCACCACAGTGAGATTGTCAGGAGTGTTGATAAACATCCCTGCGACACTGCGTTTTGTGACCATTACAAATTGACAATCGGGATATGTACGGCATATGTCGTACACCACAGGGATCGACATCGCCACATCGCCTAATGCCGAAAAACGCGTGATCAGTATGTTGCGTCCGTCACTTCTGGCCATAAAGCACCGGATTGGTATCCGGATCGTTATACATCTTCATCTGACGGTAAACCTTCATTTTCTTACGTCCGGCTTCTATATCGTCCAGCAGCTGGGTGATGGAAGTAGTCAGATCCTCACGTTGTGTGAGCAGGACCCTAAGCTTATTACGGCAAGTTTCTATGTGGGTGGGAGAAGCATCCTGACGGTTTACTTCAGCATCCATGTGATAGATTTTCAGGGCGAGTATCGACAGACGGTCAATTGCCCATGCCGGGCTTTCCGTATTGATGGTTGCATCCGGAGCCGGCTGCACATCCTTGTATAAGGTCAGGAAATATGAGTCGATCCGCTCTACAAGGTCGGTACGTTCCTGATTCGAACGGTCGATACGCCTTTTTATCGCAAGAGCTTCTGTAGGGTCAATCTCCGGATCACGGATAATATCCTCAAGGTGCCATTGTACAGCATCAATCCAGTTTTTTGCAAACAGGTCATGTTCTATGGTCCCTTCGTCGAACGGATTTACCGCTATTGCATCGACATCGTCGGTGTCATGATATAACTGTGTGGTGTTCCAGAATATCCGGTTGCATTTTTCTGCGAAATTCATTTTATTCCCTTTCATCAGATTGTTATTACACTGCTGTTGCTGTCACTCTCACTGTCGGCAACCGTAGTCCGGTCAGGCTCCTGGTCGGGGGAGGGGGCTTGGGTCGTTTCGGTTACATCTTCGTCAGAGGTATCGTCATAATCCGACATGTCGTCATCATCGGGATTCTGTGGCTGGTGTGTGAGCCGGTATTCTATTGCGCTGAAGAATTTATAATTCCCGGGCTGATGCTGGTAAAAATCGCAGGCAGTGCGTACGAATCGCAGAGCGGTATTAATATCGTTTGCTTCTCTTGCCACTCGGATCGCGCGGCTGAACAGACGGTGTACAACAGTCATGTTGCGCTTCATCGAATATCCGAGCAGACGGTCGAGAGCCTTTATATAATTCACATAATCCGATTCTGAAAGCACTTCAGTGAGACTGTTCTCACATTCCGAAATATCGCGGGCGCTCACTTCCTCGCCTCGTGCCACCATGGCAAGAACTGTTGAAGCATCGAGTGCCGGTTGGTAGGGGGTTATCGGACGCGGACGGCGTTGATAAGGCTCGATAGTGACTTCTTCCAGGGGAGTACCATCGTTAACGGCGTTGATACGTGCCCGGAGAATGGATGCGTTGCGTGGGTCATAATTAGCCAGACGTTCCGCCATATCCTCAAGAGTGCCGAGCGAGCATGCAAGGTGAATGCATTTTGCAGCCTGTCCCTGGCGGTTGGTACTGGGGGTGTATATGACTTCGTCACCTACATTCGGACTCCTCATCAGTCCGTGTATCGTTATGATCTCACCGCGAGGCATGAAAATAGATGGAGCATCCGGATCGTTCGGCTGTATGAATCCGAAATTCGGACCAAGGCGTGACACGCGACCCATACCGGGAATTATTTGAGTGTCATATTCGCGATGTGTGGTTTCGGTAGTGATTTCGGGTGTCGGTCGCCGGAAACGTGAAGTACTGCCCATGTTGTTGAGTTCTATACGTCCCACCACTTTAGGCGCCGACAACTGCGGTGTGTTGGAATATAGGTGACTGTGTGTCAGTCCGGCATTTGTCGTATCGGCATCCTCTGTCTGTTCTTCTTCAGCTGATTCGGCGATCGCATCAGCGCTCCGTGAATCCTGTTTATTACTTTCGGCGGATATTTTGGTATCAGACAAAATATCAATATAGCTTACAGATGTCAGTTCCAGCAGCCGTATGCGGTCTTCTCCGAGACGTATGGCGATTGCGCTGTTGTCTGATGTAATGAAATGACCGCGGAAAATATCGGAAGTTCCGCATTTGGATAAAAATGCAATCTCAAGCAACTGATCCGGTTTGATCATGCCTCTAATCAATTCGTTCATAAGTATTATGTAAATAATAAATTGCAAAGATACATCCAATCCTACATAATAGCAAGAGTTTTTTTGTACTTTTTCGAAAATCCGAGCGCGATTAATGGTTGGACGCGACAAAAAAAACACGCAGGAGATACGGATGCGTTCACAGAAGTAATGTTGTCGCAATTGTAGAAAGTATAGGGTATGGGAAAAAAATAGTAACTTTACGGCATAAAATTACTGATATATGACAACAGTCAATCAAACGCCGGTAGTGCTTCTTACCGGTTATCTCGGAAGCGGTAAAACCACGCTCGTAAACCATATCCTTACAAATTCCCGGGGTATACGCTTTGCGGTGATAGTAAATGATATAGGAGAAATAAATGTGGACGCCTCACTGATATCTAAAGGTGGAATTGTAGGAGGCTCGGACGATTCGCTTGTGGCACTTCAGAATGGCTGTATTTGCTGTACTCTCCAGATGGATCTCGTACGTCAGATCGAGGAGCTCGTGCGTCTCGACCGTTTCGATTACATAGTCATTGAGGCAAGTGGAATATGCGAGCCGGCGCCGATTGCCCGGACGATATGTTCGATTCCCTATATGAGTGCTGAATACACTGCTCCGTCCGTGCCGCGCCTCGACTGTATAGTGACAGTTGTGGATGCTTTACGTCTGCTTAGTGAGTTTGACTGCGGTAGAGCACTCACACCTGACGCCGTGGATGAAGAGGATATTGAAAATCTCATCATACAGCAGATAGAATTTTGCAATATCATCCTGCTTAACAAGGCATCGGAAGTAAGTCCACAGGAACTTGCCCGCATACGCGCAGTCATACATGAGCTGCAGCCCGATGCCGAGGTAATCGAATGTGATTATGCCAATGTGGATATGGGTCGCATCCTCGACACCCGTCTGTTCGATTTTGAAGCGACTTCCACCTCTGCCCGCTGGGTCAAGGAGCTTGAAAATCACCACCATGAAGCAGACGATGATGACGACGGGCACGATCATCACCATCAACATCACCACCATCATCACGGGGAGGGTGAAGCCGAGGAATACGGAATACAGACATTCGTATACTTCCGTAGAGAACCATTCGATCTTAACCGTTTTGATTATTTCCTTGATAAGGAATGGGATAAGAATATAATCCGTACTAAAGGTGTGCTTTATTTTGAACAGCGCCCCGATATGTCATATCTTTTCGAGCAGGCAGGTGTCCAGAAAAAAATTACTGAGGCAGGCTTATGGTATGCGACAGCTCCTGAAGATGATCTACGGATGATTATGGAACAAAATCCCGATATGATGGACGATTGGGATCCGCATTACGGCGACCGCATGATAAAACTTGTGTTTATAGGAAAAAATCTCGATCGCGATGCCATAACGGCAAAACTTGACCGCTGTCTCGGACATTTCTGATATTAATTTAGCAAAAATAAATAGAATATAACTAAATATCTTTTTATAGAATTAAAAATTAACATTCTGTTATTAAAAAGCTTTGTTTGGCTAACATTGTTTAGCTTTTATTAATGAACTATTTCTTGTTTGTAAGCATAAACGGTTGTAATTTTGCAACGTCAAAAACGAAACCCTTAATTTTTGATCAATCTGTTTTGTTAGACAATATATACTTGAATTTTGGTTATGAGGGAGGTGCGCTTCTGTGAAGAAGTGCACTTTCGTTTTTTTCTCCCTCAGATTTGCGTGTTTCGAACCTATTGTCTAACTTTGCGTGGTCAAAAAATGAAGATTTGGGTCTCGTCGTTGCGGCGGGATTCATTATTTTTTTATATCTTACCAAGTAACTGACTTTTGAATAATATATAAAAACATATCAACAATGGCTATTACTTACATGACCCGGGAGGGTTACAAGAAAAAAATGGAAGAGATTGCATATCTCGAATCGGTAAAACGTCCCGAAATATCACGCGCAATTGCAGAAGCACGTGACAAGGGTGACCTGTCGGAAAATTCCGAATATGATGCTGCCAAGGAAGCTCAGGGACTTCTCGAAATGAAAATTTCGCAGCTCAAGGATCTTGTGGCTAATGCCCGTATTATAGATGAAAGTAATCTTAATAACGAGGAAGTGCAGATTCTCAATCGTGTCAAGATACGTAACACAGCCAACAACATGGTGGCGGAATACACTATTGTTGCCGACAGTGAGGCTAATCTCAAGGAGAAAAAAATTGGATCCAGCACACCAATCGGTCAGGGACTCCTCGGTCACAAACTTGGCGAGGTAGTGGAAATTAAGGTGCCTGCCGGGCTGATGAAGTTTGAAATCGTTGAAATCTCCTTCTGAGCATGGCATCCATTTTCACCCGCATTATCTCCGGAGAAATTCCTTCATATAAGATAGCCGAGGATGACCGTCACTATGCGTTCCTCGACATTAATCCCGTGTCACCCGGTCACGTACTGGTGGTGCCTAAACATGAGGTAAGCTACATCTTCGACCTGGATGACAAGGAATATGCTGACTTGCAGATGTTCGCCAAACGTGTAGCTGCCGGTCTGCGTCGTGCCGTTCCCTGCAAGCGTGTCGGTGTGGCTGTCATTGGTCTGGAAGTGCCCCATGCCCACATACATTTGATTCCTATCTCGGTGGAGGGCGATATGGACTTCAAGTCAAAAAAGACTCTTCCCGCCGAAGAGATGGAACGATTGCGCGATGCTATTGCCGCTGAAGTGGCAAAAGAGTTTTGAATCTCGTTATCCGTCAAATAAATGAATCTTAATATCTCTAAACTTGCACGCCGCACCTCATTGTTGTTTTTCTTGGGTGTTGCGACAATGTTGCCGATCGATACCGAAGCTTGTACCAGTCTTATTGCTGCCCGCGGTGCCACTGCCGACGGTAGTGTGATGGTAAGCTATGCTGCCGACAGCCATACATTGTACGGTGAACTGTACAACCAGCCCGCAGCCGATCATGCACCGGACGCCATGCGTCCCGTTGTGGAATGGGATACCGGTGAATTACTGGGTTATATTCCTGAAGTTGCACATACATATGCCACTATCGGAAATATGAACGAACATGGTCTGACCATTGCCGAAAGTACTTGGGGCGGTCGTCCTGAACTTGCTGATACTACCGGTATTATTGACTATGGTTCACTTATATATATCACTCTTCAGCGTGCACGTACCGCGCGCGAAGCTATTGATATTATGACGAAGCTGGTCGATGAATATGGTTATCACAGTTCCGGCGAGTCATTCTCGATCGCTGATTCCGAAGAGGCGTGGATTATGGAACTTATCGGAAAAGGTGGTAAGGAGAAGGGTGCCGTATGGGTTGCTATGCGTGTTCCCGACGGCTATATTTCCGGTCATGCCAATCACAGCCGTATTCATCAGTTCCCACTTAACGACAGTGATAACTGTATTTATTCCGCGGATGTGATCGATTTCGCCCGTAAGCAAGGTTACTTTACCGGTAAGGATAAGGACTTTTCGTTCTCGCGTGCCTATGCTGAATATGACAGCGGGGCTCTGCGCGGCTGCGACGGTCGTGTATGGGCGTGGTATAACAAGCATGCCGATGGTATGGACAAATATCTTCCCTGGATTCTTGAAGGCAAGGGTGATGTGCTTCCTCTTTGGGTAAAACCATCCCGACCTGTCAGTGTGCGTGACATGCAGGCTATGATGCGCGACCACTTTGAGGATACACCTCTGGATATGACCAAGGACATCGGTGCAGGTCCGTTTGCCGTACCTTATCGTTGGCGACCACTCACATACGTAGTCGATGGTAAGGAATATACCCATGAGCGAGCCATCGCTACACAGCAGACCGGATTCTCATTCGTTTCGCAGATGCGTGGCGATGCCCCCGATCCTATGCGGGGCATTCTGTGGTTCGGTGTTGACGATGCCAATACTTGTGTATATGTTCCGGTATACAGTTGTGTTGAACGTCCGCCGCATGAATTCGCTCCCGGCAACGGCGACCTGTACAATATATCCTGGGATGCTGCTTTCTGGGTAAATAATTATGTGGCTAATCAGGCTTACAACCGCTATTCTCAGATGATTCCCGATATCCGTCGGGTACAGAATGCAATCGAAGACTCGATAGCTGCTGAAGTGGATATCCTTTATGCCGAGGTGCCGGGACTTGATGAGGATGCAGCGGTGAAATTGCTGCGTGATCACACTGATATGTGGGCACAGAAATATGTGCGGCAGTACAAGGCTCTGGGCGATTACCTCCTTGTGAAATATCTCGATGGCAATATCAAACGTGAACGTGACGGTGAATTTGCACGAACTCGCACCGGAATGCCCGAGTCTCCTGCATTTGGAGGTTATGACGAGCGGTATTTCCGTTCTATTGTCAATGATCCTGAGGGAGGAGAACGTCTCCGTACTTATGAGGTCAAATGATCATCGGTATGACATATCACGATTTTGATATTAATATACACGTACGCGTGTCGTCTCTCGATCATCTCGAAGAGTCGACACGCGTGCTTTGTGAAGCGGCGATAGCAGCCACTAAGGGTTCGTATGCGCCGTATAGTCACTTTAATGTAGGGGCGGCTATCCGTCTGGATAACGGTGAGACGGTTGCCGGAGCCAATCAGGAGAACGCTGCATTCCCTTCGGGGATGTGTGCCGAGCGTACGGCATGTTATTATGCGCATGCCCATTATCCTGATGCAGCTTTCGAAGCTGTTGCAATCGCGGCATCTCAGGCGGGCGAACTCACGAAAATGCCGGTTTCTCCATGTGGTGCGTGCCGGCAGGCTTTGCTGGAGTATGAAGTTTTGGCAGGACATCCTGTTGCTGTCCTGCTGGTAGGAGCCGATTGTGTGTATCAGATTCCCTCAGTCAGTTCACTCCTGCCGCTCGCTTTTACCGATTTCTGACAACGGATAGTTAACCTTGTCGAAAAAACATGTTGTACAGCATATCTGAGAATCAGGGGATTGAATAAAAAAGTAAACTTTTTGATGAAAAAAGTTGTTAAAACATTTGGTCAGT
>CAZKSF010000032.1:0-28434 GCA_964555405.1 uncultured Bacteroides sp. | reverse complement strand
AGAGCATCTGACTACGGATCAGAAGGTTACAGGTTTGAATCCTGTCGGAGTCACTAAGTTTAAAATCTCTGAAATCAATGATTTCAGAGATTTTCTTTTTTCATGATTATCTGTTGCCCTTTATTCTTCGACCATATTCCATATATCACGGCGTGTGACGGACATATCTGATAACATGCCGTGCAGAACGCACAGGCACTCCCCCATTGCGGTAACCTGTCCGACTCAGAAAGTTTTATATTTTTCATCGGACATATTCGTACACACTTTCCGCATCCGATACACTGTCCTGCCGAAACATGGAAACCGGACGGCTGCATCAACCAACGGTGAAAGGGATGCCATAATACCCGTGATTTAATTGCCGGAAAAGCACCCGGACACACCCAGTCCACATCATACTCGTTGCCTGAAATAGCTCGGGATATGCTATCAACCTTGTCAGGCATAGAATTGAGTTTTGACGAAACAACTTCAGGGGAGTCGGTGTTGAATCCGGGAAGAAAAACATACGTATTGGGCATCTGAACCGAAAAAACCGCACAGCTTCGCCATTCTCTCCCGGCAAGTAACTTCCTCCAATAACGTGGTGTCTCCCCTACATCATCTCCGCACGTAACGACAAGCCAATGATCGGCTTGTCGTCCTACTTCCTGTGGCATCTGTCGCACTGCGTTCTCAACTACCGGGGGGACTCGCCATCCGTACACCGGGCATACCCATATGATCCGTTTTTGAGAACCAGCCGACTGAATCCGTTGCGGATAATCAGCGTCTATCCTTAACAAATCCTCACCAAACCGCTCCGCAAGCCGTTCTGCCACCAACCGGCTGTTACCGGTTCCACTGAACCATACAATCATCTTATTGTCACCTGAGTGGCACCGAAACCATATTCACGGAAAGAAGCATCCTGAACATCATGTCCCTTGTAACGATGTTTAAGTTCTTTGAGGAGCGCCTGACGGAGTACGCCTTCACCTTTTCCATGAATAAACACTATTTTCTGACCTTTATTACGAAGGTTCGAATCCATTATGTTGCGGAAGGTATCTACTTGCAGATTCAGTATATCGGCAGGTGAAAGTCCGGCGGAGGTATCAAGTAATTCGGACACATGCAGATCGACTTCTATAATATCACCGTTACGACGTTCCGGATTTTTTTTATTTTTCCGTACGGGTCGTCGGTCCGGTCGTCGGTCAGCGCTTTTAGGTTTAAGCATTTCTTCTTTCAAACGTCCGGCGTCAACATTAACTTTTTCTTCCCCGCAAATTTTATCATTACGGACTATTTCAAACGCAATCACATCTTTGTCAAAATAGACGTTCTGACGGAAACAGTGAACTCGGAAGAACTTGGTATTGTCCACCTTGGTTTCAAATAATCCGGGCTTCTTTAATTCGAAATCGCGGTCACGCTTAAACGCCACATATTGAACAGCCATATGCTCGATCCTCGAGACATCATCGCGTGTCAGTTCCAATGCAAGCACTTGAAAATTAGGCTCTATAATACCGGCATAACGCATTGTCCACCGAGTATCCTCATCAACCCGTGTCATCAGAACGACGTACAGATAGTAATTAGAATCATTGACAACATAAGTATCGTACGTAGTGGTGGACAATTGCTTTATATCACGGGGTTCAAAGGCTACAGTAAGATTAATACTGTCACCCCCTTCAACTTCTTCAACCGGCAACTCCTCAGGTTCATAAGAAATAACCGGCGGATTAGCGGGTAAAGCGGAAGTCGTTCCCTTTGCCGAGGTGGTTTCCTTTTCTTTAGAGGGTTGACGGAAAGTAGTTTTGGGAGCCGGTTCCTGTCCTGCTAAAGCGACAACTACACATTCGCGCTGTAAGGCAGGGACCTCAAAACCGTCTTCGTCCTCCACATATACAAGCTGACCGTCAAGCCGTGTAACCTTACCTCCACCCACTGAATTCAGGAAGCGCACGGTATCTCCTATATTTATTTTAGCCATTGTTAGTTCAGTTTTTTGTTTTATGACCTCAAATTTACAAAATTTTCTCCAAATCACTGACATTAGCCGGATACATGGCTCTTTGGAACAAATGTTGGAATTTGCAGTCCGACAACTAAAACACGATTATGAAATCGGCATTGTTACATACTAAAACCACTGTCCGGGACGTTTGACAACTATAGTGCGATAGCAGCCGTCTCTCCTGCTAAACAACCTTAGTATTTATTCATGGCTTCAAACATACCAACTGACGCGTCAATAATTGTTACTTACCGCTGTCCGATGAAATGTCAGATGTGCAATATCTGGCAGAATCCCACGGATCGTCGTGAGGAAATAACTGCTGTTGATCTGAAGACTCTACCCCGATTGAAGTTTATCAATATAACAGGAGGAGAACCTTTCATTCGTGAAGATCTTTCTGAAATCGTAGAGGAATGTTACCGCCACACCGACCGGATAGTTATATCAACATCCGGATGGTATGAGGATAGAGTAATCGAACTTGCCAAAAAATTTCCAAAGATAGGCATACGCATCTCCATCGAAGGGCTTTCACTTAAGAATGATGAGCTTCGTGGACGGCAGGGAGGCTTTGACAAGGGTCTCAGGACTTTACTCACATTAAAGCAGATGGGTGTTAAGGACATTGGTTTCGGTTGTACGGTATCCAATTATAATTCCAAAGATATGCTTGCTTTATACAAGCTTTCACGGTCTCTCGGATTGGAATTCGCAACGGCGGCTTTCCACAACAGCTACTACTTCCACAAAGATGATAATGTCATCACCAACCGTAATGAAGTTTGCGCCGATTTCGAAACTCTTATAAACGAACAGCTCCGTGAGAAGAGTCCGAAATCGTGGTTCCGCGCATATTTCAACATGGGTCTGATCAATTATATTGAAGGAAACCGACGCATGTTGCCATGCGAAGCCGGCACTGCCAACTTTTTTATTGATCCATGGGGAGAAGTTTATCCGTGTAACGGGCTTGAGCAGAAATACTGGAAAGAATCAATGGGTAATATCCACAGGGATGATTTCATGACTATTTGGAACAGTCCACAGGCTGAAAAGGTACGTGCTCTTGTAAGAAATTGCCCCAAAAACTGCTGGATGGTAGGTACAGCTTCTCCGGTGATGAAAAAATATATACATCATCCGATGCGTTGGGTGATTTCTAACAAAATAAGATCAATACGCGGAAAGGACGCCTGTATTGATAAAAAATGGTGTGATGTAGGTCAGGACCCCGCTCAAGGCGATCTTCGTCCACGAAAATAAGCGGTTGAATATATGAAAATCGTTGTCACAGGCACCCGCGGCATTCCTGAAATTCAGGGTGGTGTCGAAACCCATTGTCAGGAACTCTATCCGAGGCTTGCTGCAATGGGGCATGATGTCACTGTGATACGCCGTACCCCTTATATAACCGACAAGAATCGTGTGACCCAATATAAGGGAGTACGTCTGATTGACGTATATGCACCACGAAAAAAGAGTTTTGAAGCAATCATCCATACAACACTGGCAGTTTTAAAGGCTAAAAGTCTTTCACCTGATATACTTCACATACATGCAGTAGGTCCGTCAATCGTCATGCCACTCGCCCGCATGCTCGGAATGCGCACGGTAATGACGAACCACGGTCCCGATTATGACCGAAAGAAATGGGGTTCGCTTGCAAAAAGCATCCTTCGTCTCGGTGAAAGATTAGGCACCAGGTTTGCAACGAGAATAATTGTTATTTCACAAGTAATAGCCGATATTGTATCAACCAATTACGGACGTACAGAGGGAGTCAATCTAATTTATAATGGCGTCAATCCCCCTGTCGTTTCAGGCAAAACCGATTATATAGAGTCGCTCGGACTTGAAAAAGGGAAATATATCGTTGCACTGGGCAGATTTGTTGAGGAAAAAGGATTTCATGATCTGATCGATGCCTACCACCGCTCAGGGCTTGCAGCTCAAGGAGTGCGTCTCGCTATTGCAGGCGATGCCGATCATCCCGACGAATATTCACGATTATTAAAGCAGAAAGCAGCTGAATACGGTGTGGTACTCACCGGATTTATTCGCGGAGAATCCCTATCGCAACTTATGGCGAATGCCTCTCTATATAGTATGCCTTCATATCACGAAGGATTGCCAATAGCGTTGCTTGAAGCAATGAGCTACCATCTTGACGTTGCTGTGAGTGATATTCCGGCAAATCGTCTGGAATGCCTTAAAGCCGATGATTTCTTTTCTCCGGGAGATGTAGATGCACTATCGGAATTATTAAAAAGGAAAATCTCCGGCACTGCGACTCCACGCTTTTATGATTTGACTCCCTATGATTGGGATGATATTGCACGACGTACCGAACAGGTCTATCTGGATGCTGTCCGGAAGTCATAATATTCCTGAAAGAGATGAAAGGTATTATTATCCGAAATACGGGATCTCATTATGTGGCATTAACTGAAAACGGTCAAGAGATCCAGGCTAAGGCAAAAGGTAATTTCCGTATCAAAGGCATACGTACGACTAATCCGGTAGCTGTAGGCGACCGTGTTACCCTCAGTATTGCCGATGAAGATAGTCCGGCTTACATTACGGAAATCGAACCGCGTAACAACTATATTATCCGACGGTCGAGCAATCTGTCAAAAGAAGCCCATATTATAGCTGCTAACATTGATCAGGCGTTCCTCATAGTAACGCTCGCGCACCCCGTTACATCGACCACATTCATCGACCGCTTTCTCGCGACATCGGAAGCCTACGGCATCAAATCAATAATTGTAATCAACAAGATTGACCTTATAGAAGCTGAAGAAGATGGCTCTGAACTACTCGAAGCCGTCACAAATCTTTACCGGTCAATCGGTTATGAAGTTCTGAATGTTTCAGCCCGTGATGGACGTGGCATTGAGGATATGCGGAATCTGCTTTCAGGAAAGATTTCTCTTTTATCCGGCAACTCAGGTGTCGGAAAATCGACTCTTATCAATAAAATTATTCCCGGACTTGATCTGCGTACATCAGAAATTTCCACTGTGCACGACACAGGCATGCACACCACCACATTTTCCGAGATGTTTCGTGTGCCTGGCGAAAGGGATTCATGGATTATAGACACACCCGGAGTCAAGGGGTTCGGCACCGTTGATTTCGAGCGCGAGGAAGTCGCACATTATTTCCCGGAAATTTTCCGCATAAGTGCCGGATGCAAATACGGTAATTGCACTCATATCCATGAACCTGGGTGCGCTGTACTCGAAGCCCTCGACCGACATGAGATCGCTCAGTCACGATACAACAGCTACCTCAGTATCATAGAAGATTCATCCGACGATAAATATCGCAAGCCTTTCTGATTAAAAGTCGTTTCGGTTCAACCAATCATCCATATAAAGTGTTTTACTGACAGATTTTAAAACACTTTATTATGGATTATACTGAAGCTATCAAGTCAACTTCCGTCGTTTTAGTTGAATTTTATGCAACCTGGTGCCCTCATTGCAAGCATATGATGCCTGTAATAAACCAGATTAAGGAACTTTTGGAAGGCAGTGTCGATATATATCAGCTTGACATAGACCAGAATCAGGAAATAGCCGATATAGAAAAAATAAATTCTACGCCTACGTTCATTATCTATCGCGATGGAACTCAGGTGTGGCGTGAAAGCGGCGAGATGGATGGTCAATATCTGTTGGACAAAATACAGTCTTATCTTTAATATCCAACTGAAATGTCGGCGAAATCTTCACAGCATTCTTTTATAAACGATTATCTGACTGTTCTTGGTGTTCCTCACACCGAGAACTATTCGGATGACCGCATGAAGAATATTCCATTTAAGACCCTCTTCGGATTTTCGAAACTGTTACAGGATTACGGTATCAGTTCCGAAGCCTATATGATTGAAGATAAAAGTGAAATTTCAAAAATCACACCTCCTTTTATTGCCAATACCGCTGTAGGCGAAGTAATAGTGACAGATCTTACTCCGACTCAAATAACATATCTCACCGAGGGTGTGTCAGAAACTGCAGACCTATCCCATTTTATGAAAGCTTGGGATGGTAATGTTTTATTGTCATTCCCTTCAGAGGATGCAGCCGAGCCTCATTATACATTGCACGCTCGTACGGAATTTTTCCTTCGGGCAAAAAAATGGGTGCTCGCATTCTGCGCTTTATTCCTGTTTACATATCTCTTTATAGCCAACAGCTTATATACACATGTTTCCACGATACTAATAGCTCTCATTGACATCGGCGGACTATATTTCACCTATCTGCTCGTCCAGAAATCATTGAAAATTCACAATCCTGCTGCCGATAGGGTGTGTAGTGTTCTTGAAGCTGGCGGCTGTGACAGCATCCTTGAAATGAAGGCATCGAAATTTTTCGGTATCTTCGGATGGAGCGAAGTTGGTTTCGCCTATTTCTCGGTAAGTCTGATCACACTCTTATTATTACCGGATATGTTGCCATGGCTGGCTTTATGTAATCTGTGCTGTCTGCCCTTCACATTCTGGAGTATCTGGTATCAGCGTTTCCGTGCCCGCAAATGGTGTACTCTGTGTGTATGTGTCCAGTGTTCTCTTTGGCTTCTTTTCTTCTGCTATTACTTTGGCGGATGGCTGAAATCAGCTTTTCCGGTCTCAACCGATTTTTTTGCACTTGGCATAGCATATCTTGGTGTAATGCTTGCCATTAATGCCCTGATGCCACTTATTGAGAAAACCGATTCACAAAATGTATCCGAAAATGAAAGCGAAAGTTAAACAGATACCGCATCCTCTGTTCACGTCCGCCCGACGTTTGAAGCCGTTGGAAATGAATAGTATCCGGTGTTCTAAACAACATACAATTCTTACGCCCGAACAACTTGACAGATTAGGAGGCTCAAAACCGGAGGACAACAAAAATTGACTTTTGTGCTTTCAGTTCATATGGCGTTATAAACAATTCTGGAAATGTCAGCAATCATTTTGGCAGTTTTGGCTCTGTCGTAAGCTGAATCAGCTATATAAACCGCTATGGCATAATGTCTCCGATCAGGCATTACCACATATCCGCAGTCATTTACCGCCATCAGTCTGCCATTTGAAAGAGTAAAGCCTGTGCCTGTCTTATGACCGAGCACCGCATCTTCTGTTTCCAAAGGAGATGCAAGGCGGTTTTTCCCCGTATGGCACTGTTGCAACAAGGATGATATGTACCAGAAAGTATCGGATTGCTCACGCATCGAAACAAAGAACCGGTCAAACAGTTCTGCCATAGCTAATGGTGTCGAACGATTAAGATAACTCTGGTATTCGTTGCCGTACATGTCTCTTTCAGTAGCACCGATAATAATATCCTCCGGTATACCCATTTCTTTGAGAATTTTCATTGTACCTTCGGCACCACCTAATTTTTCCATTAAAATATCTGAGGCATTATTATCGCTTTCAGTCAGAGACCACGCGAGTAAGTCCTCATAGGTTATGCTCATATCATCACAGCCGTATTTTTTAAGCATCGGGCTATATGTATTTTCCATAAGCTCATCTTTCCTGACTCTGACCGTATCGGAGGTCGTCATTCCGTTTGAGTCTATCCACTGTGCGATGGCAAGTGCAATAGGAAATTTAAAAACACTCATCATCGGGAATTCTTTGTTCCCGTTTACAGCTATTGTATCAGTTCCGTCAATTATTATAGCTATACCTATACGGGCATCTTTACCTGCCACATATTCATTAAGTTCCGTCTCAAGTTCCGAATATCTTGGTTTTTCATGACTGCAAGCTGCTACTGCGAAACATAAAGAACAAAGTAGCATTATCTTAATATATAGGTTTATCCGGTTCATTCAGGTATTATTTTTATTATTGCAAATTTACAAATTATTCATATGATTCAAAAAATATTTCTATATTTGCATTCCGTGAACCTGATGAACCATAATTTTATTAAAACCAAAATCCGGTACGAATGAATCTATTACTTAATATCATATGGATAGTATTCGGTGGTCTGATGATTGCAATCGAATATGCCATAAGCAGTGTTCTGATGATGATAACTATTATCGGTATACCTTTTGGACTTCAGACACTTAAATTAGCAGCACTTGCTCTATGGCCATTCGGCTCACAAATTGTTGACAATGGCTGGCCTTCAGGCTGCCTTGCCGGCATCATGAATGTGATCTGGTGGTTCGTCGGAGGTTTCGTAATAGCCATAACACATCTCGGATGGGGTCTTCTGTTCTGTATAACGATTATAGGTATACCTTTCGGACTCCAGCATTTCAAGCTGATGAAATTGGCATTATTTCCATTCGGCAATACTGTTCAACAATGATTTGCCTAATTCTAACCATTTTATTATATTTGCATAGTCAACCCATAATAATACCACTGTCATGCACAGAATGATTCTCAATGAAACCTCCTATTTTGGAGCCGGTTGCCGCTCACAGGTTGCTGTTGAAGCTTCCCGCAGGGGGTTCAAAAAAGCTTTCTTTGTCACAGACAAAGATTTAGTACGTTTCGGCGTAGCCGATTTAATCAAAGAAGTCCTCGATAAGGCTGAAATCCCCTACGAGCTTTATTGTGATGTAAAACCTAATCCTACTATCGCTAATGTTCTGGGTGGTGTGGACGCATATAAAGCTTCAGGAGCTGATTTCATAATCGCCCTGGGAGGCGGATCCGCAATCGATACAGCTAAAGGCATAGGTATAGTTGTCAATAATCCCGATTTCGCCGATGTCAAATCGCTCGAAGGAGTAGCCGACACCCATAATCGCGCCGTTCCGACATTTGCACTCCCCACCACTGCAGGTACAGGAGCGGAAGTAACTATCAATTATGTGATTATTGATGAGGACGCACATAAAAAGATGGTTTGCGTCGATCCCAATGATATTCCGACAGTAGCGTTTATCGATCCCGAACTGATGTACAGCATGCCTAAAGGGCTTACAGCTTCAACCGGCATGGATGCCCTCACTCATGCCATCGAAAGTTTCATTACTCCCGGAGCATGGGAAATGTCGGATATGTTCGAGAAAAAAGCTATTGAACTCATTGCGAAGAATCTCAAAAAAGCTGTTGACAACGGTGCCGATAAGGAAGCCCGTGAGGCAATGGCTCTTGCGCAGTACGTTGCCGGAATGGGATTCAGTAACGTAGGTCTCGGTATCGTTCATTCCATGGCACATCCTCTCGGTGCACGTTACGATACACCTCATGGTGTTGCAAATGCCGTGCTGCTCCCCTACGTTATGGTTTATAACGCTCAGTCCGATGCTGCCGTAAAATACCGTGAAATTGCGGAAGCAATGGGTGTCGATACTAAAGGTATGTCCACCGAACAGACTGTGGAAGCTGCATGTAAAGCTGTAAAGGATCTTGCTTTAAGCGTTGGCATTCCTGAGAAACTAAGTCAGATCGGAGTACGTGAAGAAGATTTGCACCAACTCGCAATAGATGCTTTCAACGATGTTTGCACAGGCGGTAACCCTCGTCCCACATCCGTTGAGGAAATAGAAGAACTCTACCGCATCGCATTCTGATTCGCAACCACCTCATAATATTTGCCCGCCAAAAGTTTTTGATATAGCTTTTGGCGGGCAATATGATTTTATCAAAAATCAATAAGTGGAATTCGGTCAAATCCATCAGCCCTTTTTGTAAGATGGTAAAGTATTATTGATTTTAAATTAGCTAAGAATTTATCCTTCAGAACGATATTATCATTAAAAATGTCATTTATGAACCTCTGATTGTCGATGTCACGAAAATAATGTTCAACGTTATCCAATATATGTTGATTTGCCCTAACTCCGGCATACCATTTGTTAATTGACTCAGTTAAGGTATTACGTATTTTGTTTTTATTGGTATTTATTCCTTCCTGGAAAAGACTATTCATGGTACTCGATAAATGTTCAGCTATTAGCCAAATCATTGTTTTGAGATTATAAATGTCTCTCTTACGAGTGTCCTTATTCAGAGTATTCTGTTTAAGATGAGCTACTGTGGCATCTATGCTAAAATTAAAAAAACTGATTAGTTCATTAAAGCTTTGTATCTTATGGAATCTATCTCCGTATACTAATCTTATAGAAATATTGTTCTCATCAATTTCAGTAAGTTTCATCTTCCACATATAATCTTTGGATGGATACGATTCCCAATTGTTTAAATCCATTTTAATATGCAGAGAATAGAGATTAATGACATTCCTTATAAGAGAATGATAATATCCGGAAAGCTTATCTTGCAATTCGGCATTACTTACAATAGCCGTGTTTTTCCTTGTTTCATTCTGTGAATGCCATGTCATAACAGAAACGACCAATGACAAAAAGGCAACAATAAGGGCTAACCAGTCCCAAACGTTGAGATGTAGGTTGTCTGCTATATTACTTATAGGATCCTCATTATCACCGGTTGAGAAAACGATTATGGCAATAACAATGAATAGTAAAATTAGTGTGGTTAAAATAACATATTTATAATCAGCTAATCTTTAAAATATTTTACTTTTCATAATCAGCAATTTGGTTAAAGGGTTTAATTGATGAAAGTTCTTTTGCATACAATGCTTCAGAGATAGCAGTATATACGCAAGTGAGATTTTTTTGGTTTCTTATTTCTAATAGAATTGACGATGATAGTGGATCATTATAATCTGACTCCGTGAATATATTGCCATTTCTGATGTATTTTAAATATAGTTCTGGAGCCTCCAAAGCAACTTTGATGTTTGCCAATATAATTATTTGTGAGAAATAATCGAGATAAGAGCACATTTTTTTGTTATTGTGTCGTAAAGGATGTTGAAACTTCTTGTCGGCTCCAAAGTCTTTCTGTTCTGCGAAATCGACTTTCCATAGATTATCAACATCTAAGATCTTAATATCTGTACCCTTGTCAATAATTATATTGTTATCGTTCAAGTCACCATGTACTATACCTTTGGAATTATTGATACGAAATATCCGCTCAAATTCTTGCAGGAGTTTATTCAATTTAGTCTTATTGTGGAGATTTAGTTGCAGATAAGCAGATAGTTTATAACCGTTGACATACTCCATTATGAGGGATGGGAAACAGCCTTTGGGCATTATGACAGCCTCCGCAACTACTTGAAAACCTACAAAGAAATCAAGGTCTTCGTTCTCGATGACATTTCTGATAATTCCCATTCGTTTCACATAGTCCCGACTACTGATTGTGGTGACATCTTTACGAAAACGAATAATCTTTCTTTCTCCATCAATCATAGCAGGAAAAACGATAGCCTCAGCCCCCTGCTTGTATATCAATTTCCCATTGGTGTCTCTTTCAAATCCTACCTGACAAGCATGTGCAATATTATATGCACCTTGATCAATTGCCTGAACATAATCTGATGCCATCGGTCGTATTGAAAAGTCAATCAATTCGATAATGCCGTTCTTAGCTTCTATGTGTGAGAAATCCTCAGATAATCTTGTTTCGCTATTGCTGTCTTTTTCGCAGAAATCTCCCACCTCAAAATATTCATGAGGCAGTTCCGGGAATACCATTTTTAGTAACGAAGGGAACCCACGGAATAAATGCCACATTCGTTTCACTGGTAAATCCCTTATCAAGTCAATTGTCCTATCGGTACGTTTTGAATAATCAATAGGCTGAGAAAATCCATAAGACATATACATTGAATTATCGAGAAAGTTTTTCAACAAATCAATAGCAATTTTCTCACTCTGATTGATTGCCACAGGTAAAGGCTCTCCAAATTCTAAATTCAGGTGGTGTTGTATTATGATGTTTCCCTTGTCCGGTCGGGGTGACATCCGATGAATTGTCACTCCGCTTTGTAATTTTCCGTCATAATACATGTCATACCATGGATTAAGTCCCCCGTACTCTGGAAGCAAAGAAGGATGAATATTGAAAGCTCCGTACTGAGCAATCTTAATTATACAGTCAGGTACAATAAAAGGCAATTTATAACTAATTATTATATCAGTATAAGGAATTGCCTTTTTCAAATTTTCCCATTCATGAAATTTTATATATTCCGCACTTAATTTTGCCACTGCGTTTTTTAATTCTCCATTCATTGAAAAGTCCACGAGCAAAACGGAATATTGTTTTTGTTCGTGCAACAAGTAGTCAAGTACCCTTGAATGGGTTGAAGTAAAGAACGCAACTCTAAGCATTATTAATGATTTTACCTATAAACTGTTGATAAGTTCGCACAAAATATCGATTGAGGTAGCAATATCATTTTGCGATACAGTCTCTGACGGTGAATGCATATAGCGACAAGGAATGGAAAAATTTGCAATTGAATATCCTTTGGGGTTACGAGTCATTTGCAGTTGTGTGCCATCTGTTCCTCCATAAATAAATCTACCCAATGAAATCTGAAAGGGTTTCTCGATTCGTTTTGCAGCTTCCATAATCATCTTTCTTACTTTAGGACTATTGTCTGCCTTACGTTGTAGACCGGGACCATGGTGCAACCATAATCGTCCCATCTGATCCTCGTGCGGAGTTGGAATATCAGTAGCATAATCAACATCCAAAACAATTACCGCATCGGGGAAATGGCTAAAATTGAACATTCCAGAACCTCGCAATCCGGTTTCCTCCTGTGCAGTAGCCACACAAATTAAATTCAATTTAAGATTAGATAAGTTTTCCGCATACCATCGCAAAACCTCGTCCATTACAAATAGACCGGCTCGGTCGTCAAGCCCCGGTGAGGTAATAGTTTCATTACTTATAGAAACACGTGGACGCAATACCGCCAAATCACCGGGGGTAATTTTCTGTGTGTCATTTCCCGGAATGTCAATCCACAAATCTTCAAAGATAAGACCTTTTGGCTGACCATATTGCGATGTTGCATCAAATCCAATCACACCGTCAAGTCTCTCACCATCTTCTGTGATAACAACAATTTGTTGCCCCAACAGTGTATGAGGACTAAGCCCTACCGACCTGAATTTGAATTTACCATTTCCGATAGCTGTGGTAATCTGTACGCATACAGTATCGGCATGTGCTACCAGAGCCAATGTGGGATATGAATCATCTTTAATAACGGAAAATTCCAAATTACCCAAGGCATCGGTTTTGGATTCTCCTGATGGGCAAATAATATCCCATTGTCTTTGTAAAAATTCCTGCATCTCACCTTCTTGCATGGAAGGAGAAATTATACTCAACAAGGTTTGTAACCTTTGTAGTCTTGCAGCATCAAACATGCTCATCTTTGTAATTGCGATAATTATATTTACGAAAATTGAATTTCTCTACCCGATTCATCATTTTTCGGAAATCGTCTTCTGGAATCTTCGTGAGGTTAACGATAGGACAACCATCTTTTAGGAATTGCACCTTGTCAGGGATGACCCCTTGTTCGCACGCTCTTTTATAAATAATAGAACCGGGAAACGCAATTATCATGTCAAGAAACATACGATAACGGTCTTTATGGCGCATGAACCAGTCAATTGTAGTATTCGCTGTTTCCTGCGTCTCCATAGTGTCGCCCATTATAACTCCTGAACGAGAATTCAATCCGGCCTGATGCAACATTTCAAGCGCTTTCTCAATCTCGGCAACAGTTATGCCTTTGTGCATACTTTTGAGAATTTCATCTACAGCACTTTCTACACCAACAAATATATATCGGCATCTTGTTCCTTTCAGCAGGTCAACCAACTCCTGATTTACATTGTCAATACGTAACTGTATTGACCAATCGAAATCGTAGGACTCAACCCGTTGACAAAATTCTCGTACACGTTCATTATCGGTAGCGAACAATTCCTCTCTCAATGCTATATAAGAAATGTCGTAATGCGCCACCAACCAGTCGATTTCACTGAATATAGAGTCAAGCGAACGCTGACGATACCTTGACCCGGATGGGTGAAAGCAGAATGTGCAGTTGAATTTGCATGAGCGTCCACCAATCACCGACACTTGAGAGTATCGCTTGCCCTCGTCACTCATGTCAGGATTAAGCCTCAGATAGTCCCCATAGTTGAATCCTTCATAATCGGGGAAAGGAAGCAAGTCGAGATCCTCAATCTCAGACCGCCGTTTGGTAATTATCAACTGCCCGTTGGAGTCTCTGAAAATCAGACCTGCAACATTGTCCAACTTAGCGTTGTCTGTGAGGGTCTGAACCAATTCAACAATAGTGTTTTCGCCTTCTCCAATCATGCCGCAATCCACTTCTGGCATGGCTGTCATCGTTGCCACAGGATCAGCAGTGACAATACCTCCTCCAAGCATAATATATACTTCAGGTTTGATTGCGCGACACAGGCGTGCAATGCGTGAAAGGTCTTGATACTCCCCGGATAAACCTCCGATTCCGACAATATCAATATTGTGCTTGGACATCTCTTCCCTTAGAATATCCGGTTCTTCTCCATAACGATGATTAAGATTTAGTGTATATACATTTGCAACACCCGACTTCTTAAGGAATGCCGAGACATAGAGCGTTCCCATTGGCATCACATAGTGTCCCTCCCCTCCGTAAGTACGATAGCGGGGAATTATGAGTAGAACATTCTTCATGACTTAAGGTTCTCCTTTATGTGCGATTCAAGCGTTTTGCCTGTTTGTTTTTCAAATCGCGAAGCTATCACATTGGCAAGTTCAATTTTCAACGCCTTCTTTACAAAGTCACATCTGACAGCTTTGTATTCCTCTTCAAAAGAATCATGAAAAAGTCTACATCCACCTCCGCAATTCCATCGGGCGAAACAATTAGCACACTCCGGCTGAGTGTAGATATTGTGAGTGTTGAGAATATCGGTGAACGCTTGCTGATTGAACGATAGAACTCCATCCTTCACTTTTCCATAAATATAATTTTCATATTGTGCCTCTTTAGGCGAGGAGACACGTGCACACGATGATATTGTACCGGAAGGGGTTAGAACAACTTTCCCCTCGCAAGTTCTGTCACGCACCATAGATAAAGTCTCTACTGCTATGCTCTCCAGAGTGATGTCGTATTCCTTAGCCAAGGCTTTAGCCTTGTAATACTCATTAAGGAAGGTGTCATAGTAGACTTTGAGTGAATCCGGGGTATCGAAAAGACTTGGTGCGAGTACAACATCAAAGACAACCTTTTTTAATCTTGGGAAACGAGTATGAACAGTTTCAATCATTTCAAGCATTCTACCGACACTCTCGGGCGTAAAGGTTGTGCGGATTCCAAATGGGAACCCCCGATCAAGCATCATGTCGATATTTGCTGCCACCTTGTCATAACTGCCACGTTCTTTGTCTTGAAGATCTTTGAGGATTTCAAAAGAGACCGCCATGTCAACTTTTCTCTCAGTGAAATAGTCTACTATTTCAGGCGTTATCAGGCTTCCGTTGGTAACGAGCCCGATGTTATATCGATATTCAGTGTTGTCGGCAATGGAGTGTATATACTCAATGGTCTTTTGTATAAGCTCAAAACTGATTAGAGGCTCTCCTCCGCCGCTAAAATTTATTATATAGGGATTGTCTTGTTTGCGGGCGGAAAGGAACAGGTAATCCATCACCGCTTTTACATCCTCAAACTTTACCTCACCATTAGAACGACCAGCAGCCGAGTAACAGTACACACACTTGAAGTTACATGTGTAATTACAAAGAATATCAATCTGGTATAACTCATCGGGAGTCTTGGGAAGATAGTGAACCGGCACAGTGCCTTTTGCCTGGAAAACAGTCAGAACTCGACGAGTGGCTTCTTCGCCTGAATCTGTTTCGGCGCATGTTTCAAGTGCGGACACATTATTTCCTGTAGCAAGCGATATATGACCGCCCAACGGAGAATATAAAAGATATACACTGCTCTCCGAAAGTCCCCACAGATCACCAGCGGCTATTGCATAAATATCTTTCTTGTTAAGGTTATCCTGTTTCATAATGATTGAAGTTTTTCTGAAATGTCCTTGATGAGATCGCGACCTGTAGCTTTATGATGTTTTTCTTTCAAGGCATTTATAAGACTATCGGTAAGCATTGCTCTGTAATGGTCGCAGATAGCATCAAAAATCTCTGTAGTATAGACCCGTCGGCTACTTGGGCAACCACTGCCACAATTCCATTTTGCGTAACATGTGCTACATTTTTCGATTGTATGGATCGAACCGGAAGTGATTTCAGAAAAACGTTTGTGGTCTATTACCAATCCCGTTTCTCGCACCTGTCCAAAGATCGCATCGGGATAATCTGCTTCTGAAGGCGATGAAACATCAGGACATACCGTGAGAGTACCGTATGGGGTCAGGCAAACAAGATTGTAACAAAAACGTTCCCGCTTGGAATAATTAATAAGGTGGGACGAGGAAGAACGAAGAGTGATACCATACTTCTCGGCGAGTTGTTCTCCTTCTTTAAAAGAATTGAAGTATCTTCTGAAAAAATCCTTTACAATCTCCGTAGAAGTGAAGTAATTCGGGTCAACCACTTGCTGACAACTCAATTTATTTACAAGTGGAAATTCTTTATGACAATGTTCTACCATTTCAGGAATACGGTTCACATTCTGTTCGGTAACGGTAGCTCTCACATAATTTTTCACACCTGCCTCCGTCAGACGTTTCACATTTTTAGCAACCGTCTCGTATGATCCGCGCTGCCGGTTCTGCACATCCGGAAGCACCTCGAATGACAACTGTACTGTAAAATCATGCTTTTTAAAAAACTCAATCATCTCTTCGTTGAGTATGGATCCATTGGTAGTAATGGCAAAATGAGGAATCACGGACGTTCCATCTGTGATTTTCTCAGCATATAGTGTTGATTCCTTGAGGATATCCCATGAAAGCGAAGGCTCTCCCCCTCCCATAAACATCACCGTCCGATTTTTAACTGCTTTTCGTTCAGGCGACAGGAAATAGTCAAGCATCGGAGCTACAGTCCTCATCGACAACTCTGCTGTGCTTCGACCGGAAGCCGAGTAGCAATATTTACACTTGAAATTGCATTTCTCATTTAAAAGAAGATGGAGAGTGCAAAATGTGTCGGCAGACACATCTGCCGATTTTTCCGGGAAAGCATCTTGTTTAAGCAAAGCACAAAGAGTTTTGTCTTCGAGTTCACCATCTTCCATGAGTTTATCAAGTCTTTTTACCTCATCGATAGTGGAAAGAAAAAACACGTTTGCCAATGGAGAATAGACAAGCTGACAAATGTCATTGTCTACTCCAAAATATTTTCCAACCGGGATTGAGTATATGTTATTCTTGTTGAGGTTAGTCATGATTTTAAGTGAAATAAGGTCTGCATCGGCAGAATCATTTTAATAACACATACCGATGCAGACAATAATGGTTTGGCATTTAGCTGTTGTTGCAAGCGCAAGTGCAACCATAGCCGAAAACATCGCAGCAACCGGAAGCAGAGTTGGTGGTGTTTTCATTTACTGAATAAACATCTGTCAGCATAGCCTTTACGTTTTGAAATAATAAATCCTACCCGGTTGATGGACGTTCGGTTACTCCATTTCCTACTCTATTCAGGCTTTTCGGAATCTACCTTATGATTATTTAGTGAGGTCGTACCAACCTCTTTCATCAGCATCCCATAGATGCCCGCAATTTGCACATTTTGGCACAGCCACATCATTATGATTATAGGCCGTACTACGCATAACTTTGCCACATACAGCACATATAGGAGCTTTATAATATACATCAACCCTCCAGCACTTCTTACAAGCTAGAAGTTTGCAGTCTCCAAACTGACTGGCAGTCTTGAAATCATATCCTCCGCAGAATCTACATTTGGGAGTGTACAGGAGTCGTGAAAAAAATCCCATGGACAAGTTTATATTTCTACGATTTATTCTCTAGCAGTTTTCTCAGTCATTTACTCGACCGGCATTTTTCCAGTGGAGCCCTTGCCTTTGAAAAAGCCAACGATGATACCAAATATTCCACCAATGATAGCCGTTACAAGTTTTACCACGAGTCCGAGGAGCCACCCAATCAGGCTGAAAATCCAACCGAACATCACATCAATGATATCTCCGTCTTTTGCCATATTATATAAATATTAAAAGTCTTTTGTGTCCCGTTAAAAACGGGACACTAATGTTTTTTTATTGTTTCAGCAGTATGTCTAAATTAGAGACACTTATCTAAACGCAAAGTTACAACTAAAATTTAAACAACCAAATAATCAGGCATTAAAAATTTGTGCATGCATATTCCGGATTCCATCCCTACCGGGTGTGGCACACAGATTCTTAAACAACAAGAAAACCTGTCTGTAATGCTCTTTTTGTCCATAAAAATTTATTTTATGGCAAAGAGAGAACCATTACAGGCAGGGTTCAATATGCTTACGCGGACAGTTATACTTCTAATTTAGCTTTTGGCGAGAAATTATTGGAGTAATCATCTGGTTATTAAAACTGTTATTAAATTACAGTTTCGGGAAGTATATCAGGAGCTGTATCTGAACGGACTGCCTTAATTAGTTCTCCTGACATATTGTAATAAAGCTCCATATCAGGCTGAGAAGGCTGCTCAACTTCGATCAAATAAAACTCGTTGGTAATCTGTTTATAGTATTTCACATCATCGATGATCCATGAACCATATTCACCGTTAAGGAATGCGGACGCTACCTCAGTGTCAGGAATACCGTTAATATTTTCACCATAGTCAAGTTCTGTCATAACGAGCTTTGCCTCATTGTCAAACCAAATGTCATAATCGATGCCTTCCTTCTGGAAGTCAGCAACTCGATAAACACCTTTCTTTTCCCATTCGACATTTTTTACATCGGGATAATGCTGTTTGAGAGCTGTTGTAAAAATATCAGGTACTTTAACATCATCATCGTCATCACTGCATGCAGTAAACACGAAGCTCATTCCAGCTACAAGTAGCAGAACGGCAAACAAGGATTTAATAGACTTCTTCATTGTGTTGTTATTATAGTAATTTAATGAGAAACACACGACAGTCACTTTTGGTTTACACCAGTTTTAAAAAATACATTTTTAACATTTTAAATTCTATCAATTTAGTCAACCTACAATATTGATTATACTAAACCGAGTCAACCTGTTTTTCACTGTACAAAAGTTTTTTTTAACTTTGCAATGCAATTCATACAGAGTTGCCCTTTTAATGAGTAATTTGTTATCTATTATTGTCACATCAACTCCATTGATCCGAAACTGGGGTTGTCTTGAGAACTGGAAAAGTACCGCTCCAGTCGTTGACTCGTTCATAGTCTGAAATAATCAACCTAAACTTTTTTTCAACCTAATTCCCTTATGAATAATCATCGATTGCTCACAGGGCTGCTTGCTGCATCTCTGTTGAGCGGTGCAATGTGTGCTTACGGTCAGGAAGAACGGGTGATGACAATTGAGGAACTGTTTGAAATCGTTGAAACAAACAGCGTACAACTGCGCCCATCAATAACTGCTGAAGAGGAAGCCCGACTCAACATAAATGTAGCACGCAGCGAACGCCTTCCCGACATAAACACCACACTTTCGTTAAGTTACATAGGTGATGGTTTCACAACCCGTCGCGATTTCACTGACCGTCAGAAAGCTCCTATTCCTCACTTCGGAGAAGGTCTCTCTGTCAATATCACTCAACCGGTGTATAGTGGAGGAGCCATAACAGCCGGTATTGAACTTGCCGAACTGAAATCGACAGCAGCCCGGTTCAATACCGAAATGCAACGTGACAATATCCGTTTCCGTATCACCGGCATGTACCTTGACATATATAAGTATACCAATCTCCGAAAAGTTGTAGTCAGCAATATCGCGCAGGCACAAAAAATGCTTGACGAAATGAAAGCAAGGTATCAGCAGGGTACAGCGCTCCTGAATGATATCACGCGTTACGAACTTCTGTTATCAAATCTTGAATTACAACTTATAAAGATTGATAATCTTCTGGATATTTTCAGAACGAATCTTGCTGTCACGGTTGGATTAAAGGAAAACACCCGTATTGTTCCTGATTCGACAATTTTAGCACGTTCGCTCCCGATAGCTGATGAAAACTGGTGGCAGAATGAAGCTGAAAATCACTCCCCAGTAATACAACAGGCACGTTCAGGTCTGGAAATCAGCAGAAAGGCTGAAACTATTGTTAAAAGTGAAAGACTACCCAAAATAGGACTTCAAGCAGGATGGACCATAGACGGACCGATTCTTGTAGAAGTACCCCCGATCAACCGCAACCTGAGTTACTGGTATGTAGGTGTGGGAGTCATCTATAATCTTTCTTCATTGTACAAGAGTAACAAGGCTATGGCTCGAAGCCGTGCCGCTACAAGGGTTGCCGACGACAGACTTGCAGCCACACGTGAGGAAATAGGACTTGGCATTAATTCAGATTATACAAAATATCTGGAAGCACACGAAGAAATGAAAACCCGTGAGAAAAGTGTGGAACTCGCCGACCGCAATTACAAAACCATAGCCACACGCTACTCAGCTGACATGGCGCTCATTACTGATCTGCTGGATGCCGCGAATTCAAAACTGGATGCCGAGCAACAACTCGTCAACGCCAGAATAAACATTATTTACTACTATTATAAACTTCTCTTCATTTCAGGAAAAATATGAATCACCGCAATAAAAAAATCCTCTCCTACATACTCTCAATTATTGTAATAATAATTGCCGCGATATGGATCGGCTCAAAATTCATACACCTTGGAAATGTTGAATTTACTGACAATGCTCAGATTGGTCAGCAAATCGTGCCTGTCAACAGCCGTGTACAAGGTTACATCCGGGAAATTCGATTCAACGAGTATACACAAGTGAAAAAAGGTGATACGCTTGTAATAATCGATGACTCCGATATGCGCCTCAGAGTTGCACAGGCGAAAGCTGATTTGCAAAATGCTATGGCAGGCAGAGAAGTCGCCGACCGTAGTGTGGGGGTTGCTGCAGCCCATGTCTCGGTGAGCGAGGCATCGATTGCCGAAGCAAAAGTTGTGATGGAAATGGCTTATACCGACTTACAACGGTATCAGAAACTCCTTGACCAGGATGCAGTCACGCGGCAGCAATACGATGCAGCCAAAACCGATTATGAAGCAAAAAAGGCACGTTATGAGATGCTCGCGCGCCAACGTTCCGCTTCTACTTCCGTGGTAGCCGAGACACGTCAGCGTATCGCTCAGACCGACGCCGGAATCGAGCTTGCGACAGCGAACCTCGAAACAGCCCGACTGAACCTGTCATACTGTTATATTATCGCGCCATGCGACGGGTATACATCGCGTAAAGAGATTCAGGTAGGTCAGCTTGTTCAACCCGGTCAGACTCTTCTTGACATAGTGGACTCAAGCGATATATGGGTGACCGCCAATTTTAAAGAAACACAGCTGCATCACATATCCGAAGGTTCGGATGTACGCATTAAGGTTGACGCTATTCCAGGAATAGTATTCAAGGGGAATGTTGAAGCTATTTCCAAGGCTACCGGCGCTTCTCTGTCAATTCTGCCTCAGGATAATTCGGCAGGCAACTTCGTGAAAGTACGTCAACGGGTACCGGTCAGAATAGAATTTGACAATGACAACGATGCGGCAGAAATGAACAAACTCCGTGCCGGCATGAATGTGGAGTGTGAAGTAATATATTGATATGGCTGACTGGCATTCTCCTTCAGGACCATTTGACATCCCTGAAGTGCCGGACTTTATACCCCGTAGGTTAAAGCCCTGGCTTTTCATTCTTATTGTCTTGATAATACAATTTTCGGGAGGAGTTTATCTTGCTGCTGTTTCCGATATGGTGGGAACTACCGCACTGATGCAGGAGGACATACTCATTGCCGGATACGCTTCGCTTATCGGGATGTCGATAAATTTTGCTGTTATGTTCCGGATAAAATTCCGTTTCTCAACCCGTACACAACTGTTGGGAGCCGGAATAGTATTGATCGCAGCAAACTTGACTTGTGCTAACACCGATTCAGTTCCGTTACTTGTCATCACGTGTTTTATCGCAGGATGGTTCAGAATGCAGGCTACTCTGGCATGCAACTCCACCATCCAGTTATGGCTCACGCCCGTTCGTGACATGGCTATTTTCTTCTGTTATGTCTACCTGGTAGTTGACAGTGTAATACAGCTCAGCGGGTTAGCCACCGTGTACACGGCGTTCAATCTTCAGTGGGAGTATATGCAATGGATTATGACAGGATTACTTGCCTTTATGATGATACTGGTTCTTTTATGTATCCGCCCGATGCGTGGTCCGATGTATATTCCCCTCCTCGGTATTGACTGGCTCGGCTCTTTCCTGTGGGCTGTATTTATGTTTTGTTTCGCTTTTATCTGTGTTTATGGCGACTACTTTGACTGGTGGGAGGCAATAGAGATAAGAAGAGCAACTATAGTCGGAATCGCATGTCTGTGTATCAATCTGTGGCGCTCTACCTTCCTGCATCATCCTTATATATCGTTCAGAGCACTTACCAACCGCAATGTCATTCGTGCGACCTTAGTATATTTGGTTTTCTTCACTCTGCTTGCTACCGAGCATGTGTTCGAACACACCTATGCCGCCGCCGTGCTTGGATTCGATGAAACAAATCTTATTGACTTGAACTGGTATGTGTTTTTCGGAATTATCGCAGGGTGCGCATTCACTTACTACACTTTTGCACTGCACAAATGGCGATATAAAACACTGACGTCAATAAGTTTCGCTCTTGCAATATTCTATCTTGCATATTTCTACTTCTTCATTGACTATGGTGTGGAGAAAGAAATGCTATTTTTGCCATTGTTTTGCCGTGGTGCCGCATCCGTAATAATCTCCATTATCTATCTAACTTCGATTGTCCAGAGCGGTATGCCTTTCCAGGTTTTTCCACAGGCTCTTACAATCAATGGATTCACCGGAGCTGTCATGGGCGCTACCTTAGGACCTGCTATAATTGGCGAATGGTTCCGGCATACAGTAGCACGCAATTCTGCTCTTATCGGTTCAGCCATGACCGATTTCACGCCCGATGTAACCCATATGCCGGTAGGACAACTTACCGGCATTGTGCAGATTCAATCACTTTTAGTGTCAATGAAAGAAATTTACGGCTGGCTGCTTATAATCGGAATTATTTCGTTGATAATGATACTTGTCAGTTACGGTCCGATTCGCCCATGGGCTATCTTCCCGAAGTGGAGAACCGTCCGGCGTACTCTCCGCGCCATTGCTTTGCGTGGTACCTGATTCTCCGTGAGCTAACCGCTAAATTAAATTTGCTGTTTTCAAACCATTTTTTGCAGCAATTTGACATATAATTCGTAATTTAGCGATTCCGAATCATTAGTCAGATTCGGAATCGCTTTATTTTGTTAAATAATTACTTTTTTATGTGTGGAATTGTAGGTGTATTCGATACAGCCGGAAAATCGGATGAAATCCGGCCGGAAGTACTGAAAATGTCAAAAAAAATACGTCATCGCGGACCTGACTGGTCCGGTATTTATTGTGGGAAAAATGCAGTGCTGGCTCATGAACGACTTTCGATTGTTGACCCGGAATCGGGAGGTCAGCCCTTGAAAACAGCTGACGGGAAAGTAATCCTGGCTGTAAACGGCGAAATATATAACCACAAATCCATACGAAAAAAATATTCGGATAAATTCAAATTCCTTACAGGCAGTGACTGTGAGGTAATTCTCGCTCTCTATCGTGACAAGGGTCCTGATTTTCTGGAAGAACTAAACGGAATCTTTGCATTCGCACTTTATGATGAAGAAAATGATTTCTTTATGATAGCACGCGATCACATGGGTATTATCCCTCTGTATATGGGTTTTGACAAAAATGGTCGCACATATGTAGCATCCGAACTAAAGGCTCTCGAAGGAACTTGCGATGTAATAGAACCGTTCCTTCCCGGACACGTTTACGACAGCCGTACGCGCGAAATGCGCCGATGGTATAAACGCGACTGGGAAAATTATTATGCAGTGAAAGATAATACTTCATCTGTCAAAGAACTACGCGAAGCTCTTGAAGCTGCTGTAAAACGTCAGCTTATGAGCGACGTGCCTTATGGTGTTCTGCTTTCAGGCGGTCTGGATTCGTCGATCATATCTGCAATTTCAGCACGTTTCGCTCCTAACCGTATTGAGGATGACGGGCAGCAACCTGCATACTGGCCGAGACTGCATTCATTTGCAGTAGGATTGAAAGGCGCACCCGATCTGGCGGCAGCCCGGAAAGTAGCGGACCATATCGGAACCGTGCATCACGAAATTAATTATACGGTACAGGAAGGTCTTGACGCCATACGCGATGTAATCTATTTTATAGAAACTTACGACGTTACTACTGTTCGTGCATCCACGCCCATGTACCTGCTCGCACGTGTGATCAAATCAATGGGCATAAAGATGGTATTGTCGGGAGAAGGTGCCGATGAAATATTCGGAGGCTATCTTTATTTTCACAAGGCACCCGATGCCAAGGCTTTCCATGAAGAGACTGTACGGAAATTGTCAAAGTTACATCTATATGATTGTCTTCGTGCCAACAAATCGCTGTCGGCATGGGGTGTGGAAGGTCGAGTTCCGTTCCTCGACAAAGAATTTTTGGATGTTGCCATGCGATTAAATCCTGCCGATAAGATGGCAGGACCGGAACGAATGGAAAAGTGGATCCTCCGCAGTGCATTCGAGGACATGATTCCGACTGAAATAGCTTGGCGTCAGAAGGAGCAGTTTTCCGACGGAGTAGGATATTCATGGATTGATTCACTGAAGGAAATCACATCCTCACAGGTCACCGACGAGATGATGCGGAATGCAGCCCGAAGATTTCCGGTAAATCCTCCACAAAACAAGGAGGAGTACTACTATCGTTCGATTTTCGAAGAGCATTTCCCATCAGCAACTGCAGCTGCATGTGTGCCCTCTGTTCCTTCAGTGGCATGTTCAACGCCCGAGGCACTGGCTTGGGACAAATCTCTTCAGGGAATTAATGATCCGTCGGGTCGTGCCGTGAAATCAGTCCATCACGATGCTATCGGAGACTAATTTATATCTATTCCAAATATCTTAGACCATTAACTTCATAATAACTTGACCGTGATTATTTTCATTGCTACATTTTGCATTGAAAATAATCACGGTTATATCCTACCATCAGAAATAAGGAAAGGCGATTATGAACTTTAATTTGACATCCGCTTGAGCAGATTGTACGAAGGAACTATACCAAGCTCTCCCGCCTTTGACAGGTCAGCGCTACCTGATTCACGGTTTCCAAGCTTGAAATACACATAACCGCGATTGTAATAAGCCTCGCCAAAATCAGGTTTCAGTTCTATGGCACGATTAAATGCCGTCAGTGCCGAGGTGTAATCATCGACCTCGGTATAAAGAATACCCATATTATAATAATTCACCGCCATTTCCGGCGAAAGCTTTTCTACTTCTTGGAAATCATTCAATATTAGTTTTATCGGCGAATCAATTCGAGGTAGACTCTTGTCTTCTTGTTCACCATCGGACTTGGACGCATGCATACTCTTATACCTCGCTATACCACGAAGCATCCAGGCAAGTGTAAACCGAGGCTCTATTTCGATTGCTCGCGAAAAATCTGCTTCTGCTGAAGTATAGTCATGCACCGACATAAAGTCCATCCCTCGTCCGAAATAATCAGTCGGGCGTGCCGCATGTGTCGACAGATAAGAAGTATAGTAATCAATTGACTCGAAATGACGACGCGCTTCATCGTTATCGGAAATACGCGGCTCGTGGTTGGTGACCTGAAGCAAAAAACGTAATGAGTGAGTATTGTTCAGATCTGTTACTTCGCGAATATAGTCAGACGACTGTTTTAATTCAGTGGGAGCAGTGTAATATGTTACTGTAAACAGCGGTTCTACCTCGATCTGAGTATTCCGGTCCTGAACTCGTCCGCGAATTGACTTATTGTTATATTCGGTCTCCACCTGTGAATTGTCGGCAATCGTTATGAGCCGTGTGAAGCGTGATGCGACAACTTCCTGCGATTCACCTTCCGTACCGTCAGGCGATGCAACAAGGTCTATTTCTCCGTCAGTTCCGGGGACAATCTGAACCCGTTTCTTTGCCAAAGTCATCGATTGTTTATAATCATTTTCCGAGAGCCGTTTTTCGCCCATGGCATGACGGATATCAGAACGGAGAAAATAAGCTGCGGCAAGATCGGGATAAGCATCGATCACACGGTCAATATCGGCAATAGCCTCTTTATACTGTCCGATCTCTTTACGGATTAACGCACGGTTATATAACAGACGGAAATCAGAACCTTTAAGTTGTTCCACAAGATTCAGGTCGTCGATCGCCCTGTTGAAATCATGAACTTCAGCTCTTAGCATGGCTCGGTTAAACAAAGCTGCCGTGTTGGTTGGATCGAGTTGCAATGCATAGTCATAGTCCGACATAGCGCCATAATAATCATCAAGTTCATGACGCAGGAACGCACGGTTTATAAAGAATCCGGCGTACTTTGGCTGTAATTTGATAGCATAATTCATGTCATCGAGAGCCTGCTGATAGTCACGCGCGCTATTAATGGCAATGTCGGCACGCATTATATATCCGTTTACAGCATTTTTATCCATTTCGAGCGCGCGGTCTATATCAGTACGTGCCATTATAGTGTCGCCGCGCAACAGATTCATGCGTGCCCGTCCAAGATAAGCCTCAGCATATCCCGGATAATAACGTATCAGTTGTGAGAATGTGGAATCGGCTCCCTCATAATTCTCGATTTCTTGCTGGGCAAGCGCTTTATTAAACAGGATACTCCTGTTCTGAGGTGACATTTCCAAAGCCTTGTTGTAATCGGAAATTGCCTGCGCCGGTCGACCTGTATTCTGCATAAGCACCCCTCGTAGTTCATAGGCATCTGTAAGGAATGGATTTCTTTCAAGAGCCCCGGTAACATCGGCTTCTGCACCGGCATAATCTTCAAGGTAAAACTTACTTATCGCCCGATAAAAATAGGGTTGCGCAAGATAAGGTTTGGCAGCTATAACCGAGTTGAAGTATTGGATTGAAAGAACATAATCCTCAAAATAGAGTGCATTTCGCCCTATACGCATCACTTGATCGGTATTTATCTGGGCATGTACTGCCATAGATACCAACACAGTGACGGCTGAAATCAACAGTCGTATGATACGATTCAAAAACATCCAGTCAGTAATCACCTTATCAGAACAGCCATGCGAAGCGAACCATCCACATACGGTTCTTTGCACTGCAGTCGGTAAGTATCTTGAGTTTTTGAGCATATGTCATACCCCAGGTATAACTGCCGGAAATCTGAAAATGCTGTTTTATCTCGAAGCCTAGACCAACATCTACACCGACATCGCCTCCGGCATATTCAAGAGCCGGAACATCGCTATGTCCAACCAGAAATCCAAATGAAGGACCGGCAAAAGCGAATGGAGCGATTATATCCTCAAGACCTCCCAGACGGGTATATTTGAATCTGAGGTGAAGCGGTATCGAAACGTAATGAAGGTACGAACGGGGATTACCTGCTTTCTGCCAGTTCCATAATTCTCGTTCCGATAGATTGAGCGTAGCTCCCTTCTGTTCGTAAAGCAATCCGAAATCAATACCGAATCCTATACCCGGAAACATCATCTCGGCAGCTATACCTGCTGAATAGCCGACTGACTTGTCAATGGTAAAAAGATCCTGCTTATATTTTAACGTCGTGAGATCAACACCTGCTGCAGGACCATACCTGAACTGTGCTTTTGTATCAGATGCACCGAACAGTGATAGCAGTCCTATCAGACAAATTATAATTTTGCTGGTTTTGAATGAAGTCATTATCGTTCGTTTCTTTAATTAATTGGCAAAGTTAGCGAAAAATTCGGATTGCACTCTCATATTTATATAGTAAATTTCTCCATTGCTTCAACCTTCCTTTAAGAGACGTTAATTCAGCTGTCCAATAGCTCGACCATGTCCGGATACTCCCTTCGGTCATACCCGGTTGAGCACAACGATGTGCGTCCGGCACTTATTTTGCATCGTCGCATATTAATTTTCCATTATTTTCCCCCGACCCATGCGCGATGATGTTGTCTCTTTATTTCCGTTTAATTTGGCATCCCTATCAATAATATATAATATTATTATAACTTGTAAGGACATCGCTTTGCGATGTTAGATTGGCTATCAAATACTTACCTACAAATATGTGTTATCTAATCTAATATCTCATGCTGACTACAAAACGGGAGGATGTGTGCAGGTAAGGATGCCCACACTACTTGCCGGCTGAAAGCCGGAAGGACCGAGGAATATGAAATATTTATTCTATTGTCAATCAAAGAGTAATATCTACTTGTAACACGGGTGTAATCAAATTAACGTATTTTAACTTGGTAAT
>CAZKSF010000031.1:0-28904 GCA_964555405.1 uncultured Bacteroides sp. | reverse complement strand
CGAACTGTGCAATAGTTCGTTATACTATTTTTTTGCCGATTCTATCAAACTTGCGCGCAAATCCGGGCTAAAAAGAACCGGTTAATGGCTACAAATGTAATATCATTTTTTGAGGTTTGCAAATGTGAAGTAAAGAAAGTAACTTTGCAGAGTGAAAATACGAATAGCCAACTTTCGATATCGCATGTTACGACGATTGGTACACCGAATATCGGTTGCAGTCTTGTTTACTATGGCTGCCCAAACCCTTTCAGCCGGGATTGAGGATCTTCCGGTAAAGGAAATAAATGGTAAATTTTATCATTTTTACGAAGTAAAGCCCCGTGAAACAGTATACAGTCTCGTACGCCAGCTTGGCATAACGCAGGATATGCTTTATGAGACTAACCCATCGACCCGCGACGGACTCAAGGCTTATAGTGAGCTATTATTTCCGGTTCAGCAACCGGAAATTTCGGTCAGCCAGGTGACACCCAGAAAGACGCATACAGTCAAAAAGGGTGAAACTGTATATGGTATAAGCAAGATTTATGGTATTACTACTGAAGAGATATTTGAGTGGAATCCTGAATCCATCAATGGAATAAGAACCGGAGAAACACTTATTGTCAGTGCACCGTCACAGGTGCGTGAGCTCACTATGGCAGACACAGAATCTACAATATCTGAAGTTACTGCACCAAAAGAAGAAACATCTTCCGAAGGTAATTATATAGAGTATGTAGTACGAGATAAAGAGACTTTTTATTCAATAGCCCGGGCTCATGGAATCTCAATACATGAGCTTGAAGCGGCAAATCCGGATGTCGGAATTTTAAAATCGGGTCAGATAATCCACATTCCCGGAAATATGGTTCAGGAAGAAATTTCGTCAGAAATTGCAGTTCCGGAAGATAATGAGCTTGCAGATACTAACAATGAAACAGAGGAGGTTGAGAGTAATTCTGAAATAGAATTTTCTCCCAGGCGAAATATCATTAACATTGCTCTCACAATACCTGTTATGGCTGATTCGGAGAATAGGTCACGACAGTCCGACATGTACCTTGATTTTTATAAAGGTTTTTTAATTGCTGTAGATAGCATGCGTCATTGCGGAACTCCTATTGTAGTGAGGCTGACGGATACGTATGGATCGAATTCCAGCCTGAATGATTTGATCAACAGTGCGGATTTTGAGGATATAAATGTTATAATCGGTCCGGATTCGGAAGAGCAGCTTGAATTGTTGTCATCAGCAGCCAAGGAAAAAAAGGTATTCATCTTTAATCCTTTTGTAGTAAAGGATGAAACATATAGCACCAATCCATGGATGATGCAGGCGAACATTCCGCAGAGTATGATGTATGACAAGGCAATTGACGGGGTTATAACGAGATATGCCGATTATCTTCCAGTAATAGTCAGTCATAAGGGTGGAGCAGACGATAAAAGTGGATTTATCAAGCGCCTTAAGGAGAAATTCTCGTCGGCAGGAATCGACAGTAAGGAGATTGAATTTGACAGCTACCTTGAGCTTTCTTCATTGATGTCGTTGCCTGAGGATCAACCGCTCATGATTATTCCTGTGAGCGGCAAGCAAGTTGAATTGAATAAGATTCTTCCAACACTTGTCGAACTAAAGGATAAAGGACGCAGGGTAATGGTATTCGGTTACCCGGAGTGGACTACATTCAGAGGTGAAACTCTCAAGCAGATGCATGAAGTAGGTACTGTTGTGTATTCACGATTCTTCATAGACGAGGAAGCTCAAGATACGGAAGCACTTGACGGAAGATTCGTATATTGGTACGGAAAACCAATGATGAACGTACTTCCCCGCCAGGGATTGCTTGGATTTGATGCCGGAATGTATCTGATCAATGCTTTACAACAGACCCGTAATGATCTGTCTTTACCGGCAACCATGCGTGAAGGCATTCAGAACGGATTTCACTTTATTCGACCCGACAATTCGCTAGGGATGGTGAATGACATGCTCTTTTTCATCAATTATCGGTCAGACGGATCAATTGACAAAATTGTGCTCTAATGATATCACTCAGACTTCCTGTACTCACGACATTACTGATAATGTTAGCAGGCATTACAGCCAATGCACAGCGTTATTATTCCCCGGAATTCTGGATGGGAGGTAAAGCGGGAGCAACGCTTTCTCAGACCTCGTTTACGCCGAGCGTCCGTCAGGGCTGGATTCAGGGAATGATGGCAGGTGTAGCGTTTCGATACACTGAAGAAAAATATTTCGGGCTTGTAGGCGAAGTGAACATAGAGCAACGTGGGTGGAAGGAAGATTTCGAAGGTTATGACTTTGAATATCAACGACACCTTACGTATGTTCAGGTCCCTATAATGACCCATATTTATTTCGGACGGAAATTTAAAGGATTCGTTAATTTAGGTCCTTCATTCGGATATTTGCTCGGGTCGAAGATTTCTTCAAATTTCGATTACCGTAATCCGGAGTCCGTGGCTGATTTCCCGTTGCGCAACCGTTCCGTAAAGCAGATGTCAATGGAAATTGGCAGACGTTTTGATTACGGTATAGTCGGAGGCTTAGGAATGGAGCTTGTCATCAAACGACGTCATGCCGTACAGCTTGAAGGACGTTATTATTTCGGTATTGGAAATATATATCCGGATGCAAAAAAAGATGTCTTTTCAGCATCAAGAGGCATGTCAATAGAGATTATGTTATCTTATATGTTCAGAGTAAAATAAATTAGACAAATTCAAAATACAAATTATGGCAAAAAAAGCATTACTGATGATTTTGGATGGCTGGGGAATTGGTGATCACACCAAAAGCGATGCCATTTTCTCAACACCCACACCATATTGGGATTATCTCATGGCAACGTATCCTCATTCAGAGCTCCAGGCAAGCGGTGAAAATGTAGGTTTGCCCGACGGTCAGATGGGAAATTCGGAAGTAGGTCATCTTAATATCGGCGCCGGTAGAGTGGTTTATCAAGACCTTGTTAAAATTAACAAGGCATGTGCCGATGGTTCGATCCTTGAAAACCCGGAGATAAAAAGCGCATTTGAGTATGCCCGCGATAACAATCAGGCGATTCATTTTATGGGTCTGACATCTGATGGTGGCGTTCACTCTTCACTTGATCATCTGTTTGCACTGTGTGATATCGCAAAAAAATATGGTCTTGAAAAAGTGTATATCCATTGCTTCATGGATGGTCGCGATACAGACCCACGCAGTGGTAAAGGATTTATTGAACAGCTTGAAAATCATTGTGCTAAGTCAGCAGGAAAGATTGCTTCAATAATCGGACGCTACTATGCCATGGATCGCGACAAACGATGGGAACGTGTAAAAGTAGCGTATGACCTCCTTGTAAAGGGTGAAGGCAAACAGGCAGACAATATGGTAGCAGCAATGCAGGAAAGCTACGATGAAGATATTACCGATGAGTTTATCAAGCCTATCAATAACGCGACTATCGATGGCACTATAAAAGAAAATGATGCTGTAATTTTCTTCAATTATCGTAATGACCGTGCAAAAGAACTTACGGTTGCTCTTACGCAACACGATATTCCGGAAGCGGGAATGAAAGTCATACCGGGTTTACAATATTATTGCATGACTCCTTATGACGCATCCTTTACAGGCGTTCATATTCTCTTTGACAAGGAGAATGTCAACAATACACTGGGAGAATATCTGTCATCGTTAAACAAAAAACAGCTTCATATTGCCGAAACTGAAAAATATGCTCATGTAACCTTCTTCTTTAACGGTGGACGTGAAGCCCCATATGAAGGTGAAGAACGTATACTTGTAGCATCTCCCAAAGTTGCGACCTACGATCTTAAGCCTGAAATGAGCGCCTATGAAGTATGTGATAAACTTGTCGAGGCTATCGGTGAAGAGAAGTACGATTTTATCGTAGTGAACTATGCCAATGGCGATATGGTAGGTCACACCGGTATTTATGATGCGATAGAGAAAGCAGTTGTTGCTGTAGACGAATGTGTTCATTCAACCGTTGAAGCTGCTAAAAAAGCCGGCTATGAGGTAATAATCATTGCTGACCACGGCAATGCCGATAACGCTATTAATGCCGACGGTACAGCAAATACAGCACATTCACTCAATCCGGTTCCATGTGTATATGTAACCGAACGAAAAGATGCAACAGTAGAGAATGGCAAGCTTGCCGATGTCGCTCCTACAATTCTAAAGATAATGGGTCTGGAACAACCGAAAGAAATGACCGGACATGCTTTGATCAACTGATAACCAGTAATAACTAAGTCAAACGGATGAATCCTGTCGCTACCGCCAATGGGTTCATCCGTTTTTAGTAATAGTAATAGCAAAAGGAGAATCCGGTATTCCCCCTATATCAATAGACTGATATGTTGACTTACGTGGAGCAACCTTCATTATCAATGGGGTATCAGGAGCAATATGTTCAGCTGTTTTTAAGGCTATAACTCCCATTGTGCAACGAAGATTCAATTCAATACATGGTGCAATGGCAAATGAATCGTCCGACCTGCGATGAATAAGCATGTCTACACCTGCATACCCTGAGTAGGCCGTTCCGATCATTAATGATTTCAGAGCATTCTTAACATTCTCAACGGCTCCATCCAGTTGTTCAGGCAAGACATATCTCAGCAATTCATGACGTATATATTCCTGAGACGCTATCACATTACCTCCATATGAAGAACCGTGGCTAAGAAAGAAAAATGAGAAACCGACAAATGTCACTTTCCCGTTATCTATATGGAATAAAGAAGCGAAATCCTGTACCGGATTAAGCAACTTTTCAATCATCACAGATCCTTGGCGACGTATTGTAGAGGTTATGAAAGAAATATGTGAATCGGAGATAGTGCCATCAACTCTGACAACACCGCGTCCGCTGCTCGACCATGGCGATTTAAGCATGCTTTTTTGTCCGCGGCTATTAATCACAGCAAGTGCATCTTCAACAGAATTACTTTCCACTGGAAAGGAGCTGTGTCCCGACAGGATCATATCGTTGATAAACACTGAAGAACGACGGTGACTGAGCATTCGTAACCGGTTAAGAGTATGGTCAGAAGGTAACAAATCGGCAGAAAAACCGTGTTGACGATATACTTCCGCCGAGTACCGGCTCCAACCCCACGGCGAAAAATCTTTGTTTAGATCAGTAAGATCTGTCACCGGGTGACCTTTCAATCCAAATTTCTGACATAACATAACGGCATATTGCTCCATTCCGGGTGAAACAAGTACTACATCAGAATCATCAGCAATCCAGAAAGGTAACAATTCACCGGAAAGTCTAAGAATTGCAGCGGCTCTCGGGGGAGTATAACCCGGGGTGTCGGTAGCCAATGCAATGTCATTTTCAGGATTGAAGTAAAGAATGTTATTCATGACAATAAAAAGAGAGTATTTACTTTTTGTCATTCTTAAGTAAATACTCTCTATGTGGGAGTCATATTAATATGCCCTATTCAGTGAAGTGGGAATGAAAACATACGTATTAATCACCCATTGTACGGAGCATCTCATCGTTGTCGCGCGTGCGATCCATGCGGTCCTTGATAAATTCCATTGCTTCAATAGAATTGCGGTCACTTAAGAATCTACGCAGTATCCACATACGATTGAGAGTCTCTTTACGAAGAAGAAGGTCATCACGACGGGTGCTTGACGCTGTAATATCAACGGCAGGGAAAATTCGTTTGTTCGAAAGTTTCCTGTCAAGCTGTAATTCCATATTTCCGGTACCTTTGAATTCTTCAAAGATAACTTCATCCATTTTAGAGCTGGTCTCCGTAAGAGCCGTAGCAATAATGGTCAGTGAGCCACCACCTTCGATATTTCGTGCTGCTCCGAAGAAGCGTTTAGGTTTCTGAAGGGCATTAGCATCAACACCACCCGAGAGAATTTTGCCCGATGCCGGTGAAACTGTATTATAAGCACGTGCAAGTCGCGTAATAGAGTCAAGCAGAATGACTACATCATGTCCGCATTCCACCATACGTTTAGCTTTTTCAAGGACAATGCTGGCGATTTTGACATGTCTGTCGGCCGGTTCATCGAAAGTTGAAGCTATCACTTCAGCGTTAACGCTTCTACTCATATCGGTAACCTCTTCCGGACGTTCATCAATGAGGAGAATCATGATGTATGTTTCGGGATGATTCTCAGCGATAGCATTTGCTATATCCTTCAGGAGAATAGTCTTGCCTGTTTTCGGGGGAGCGACAATAAGACCTCGCTGTCCTTTCCCAATCGGGGAGAACATATCTACGACACGTGTCGAAAGATTACAAGTTTTGCCGGAAGTAAGGTCGAATTTTTCGTCAGGAAACAAGGGTGTAAGGTGTTCGAACGGAACGCGGTCACGGATAAATTCGGGTGAGCGACCATTTACACTTAACACTTCTGACATTGGGAAATATTTTTCTCCTTCGCGGGGTGGACGGATAGAAGCTTCAACAACATCCCCGGTCTTAAGTCCCCAAGTTTTAATCTGAGCTTGTGTTACATAAACATCATCAGGAGAACTTAAATAGTTGAAATCGCTGGAACGAAGGAAACCATATCCTTCAGGTACGATTTCAAGAACACCGGAAGTCCGAATCAGTCCATCGAAATTATATGCAGGAACTTGAGGTTGAAAATGTTGCTGATTCTGGTATTGCTGACGATTCTTGATCTTACGATTTTTTTGGTTATGCTGTTGCGGCTGTGATTTTTCACGTACCGGTTCAGAAAGAACTATCGGGGCAGTTTCAGCTGCAATTGCAGCAGCAGCGGCAGCTTCTTCTTTTTCACGTTGTGACCGTGGTACGAAAGCTTTTTCGCCGCGTGGGAAGAAAGACCCGAGTGAGCTGTTTTTAGGACTGAAATCACGACGAGGCTGTTGCTGAACAGGTGGATTTACAGGAGCAGAGTTCTCTGACTCCATTGGCGATTCCGGAGCCGATTGCGGCAGAGTGGTTACATCGGAAGTAGATTCAGCGGTTTTCGGAGTAACTTCTTTCTCGTGCTGCTTAGTTTCAGTTGAGACACTTTCACTTGTTGTTTCTGAAGGTTGCACCACACTCTCGGCAACAGGATCAGTCTTAGCTTTACGCCCCCTTTTTTTGGGCTTTTGTTCAGGAGCCGGTTTTTCAACTTCATTATCACCGGTTGATTCAGTAGAGTCAGGTGTCTTTGATACTTCGTTAGTCGCTTTAGGTTTTCTACCTCTTTTCTTAGGAGCCGGCTGCTCAGGAGCAGAAGCAACCGCATCAGTATTGTCTGTCTGAACTTCTGATTCTGGTACGGGAACGGTTTTAGAGTGATGACCTTGCCGACCTGTTCGCTTTTTTTCGATGGGAGCAGCTGCTGCAATATCGGCTTGCTGGTCCAATATTGCGTTGACTAACAATTCCTTACTCGGATAATTCACAATGTTGATTCCGAGAGAGTTAGCTATGTCTGCCAACTGTTTGTCATCCATTTCCTGGAGATTGGCTATATGATACATAATCAGTAATGTAAACCGTAAAATAAGTGGATAGCAAATGTGATTCAAAAGAATACTTGTAAGATCAACTATTAAAGTATGTTGATTTCGCTAACGCACAGTTCTGTTTTTTAAATTTTTATTTATAAAAATAATCGGTATACAATTCAACGAAGCTATTATTTAAAGTGAATCAAATACTGATCAAGATATTATGAAACACGGAAATCAAAGGAGGAAGAGTAGGGGATAAGGAGAATCCTAATTAAACAGCATCTGAATTACGATGCAAATTTAGCATACTTTCTCAAATTGTCAAAATTATTTCAAAAAATCTTTATCAATATTTATAATTGTGTCAAATAAATTGTGACAAGCATTATCAAGCAAATCAAGAACAAGTTCAAATCCTTCCGAACCCTCATAATAAGGATCAGGCACATGATCATAGCGGGTGCATATAGAGAACCATTTTGACATAGCAACAACCTTCTTCTCGGCTTGTGGTGACGGTGCCATACTTCGAAGATTGGCGAGATTGGATTCATCCATTCCGACAATTAAATCGAAATAATCAAAATCATCGGTACAAACCTGACGGCATCGGTGAGTAAGTTCAAGTCCACGGTGTAAAGCGTGGATACGCATTCTCTTGTCAGGTAACTCTCCAATATGATAATTGCCTGTACCGGCAGAATCTACTTCAAATTTTGAAGCTAATCCTGCTTCTTCTACAATGGCGCGGAATGTACCTTCAGCGGCAGGACTCCGGCAAATATTCCCAAGACACACAAAAAGTATGCGCACAGGACGGTCATGGACGTTGAAAGACTGGGGTAATGTATTATCAATTTTCATGAGTCATCTATATGAATAGTAAAGGAATTATGGTTATAATTTTAAACTCTTTCCGGTATAGGATGCAGAACATTCCGAAATTTGCTCGGGAGTACCTACTGCCACGATATTACCTCCGGCATCACCGCCTTCAGGACCGATATCAATTACGTGATCGGCGCATTTAATAACATCTGTATTGTGTTCAATGATAATAATGGTATGTCCTTTTTCTATAAGGCGGTTGAAAGAATCCATCAGACGGCTTATATCATGGAAATGCAAACCGGTTGTAGGTTCATCGAAAATAAATACCGTTGGCTGTGGTTTCTCGTTTGAAAGGTAGTATGCAAGTTTTACACGCTGATTTTCACCCCCGGAAAGTGTGGAGGAACTTTGCCCCAGCTTGATATAACCCAAACCGACATCTTGAAGAGGCTGCAAACGGCGAACTATGCGGCGTGTGGCAGAGGACGGATCTTCTGAAAAAAACAGAATAGCCTCGTCTACAGTCATTTCCAGAATATCATAAATGTTTTTGTCGCGATAAGTAATCTCAAGAACATCGCGCTTGAACCGTTTGCCATTACATGCTTCGCAAGGAATGGTGATATCAGCCATAAATTGCATTTCAATTGTTATTGTTCCCTCACCCTTACATTCTTCGCATCTGCCACCTTCGGTATTGAATGAAAAGTAGGACGCCGGGAATCCCATTTGGCGGGATGACTGCTGTTCAGCGAAAAGTGAACGTATTTCATCGTAAGCCTTCAAATATGTTGCCGGATTACTGCGGGAAGATTTTCCGATAGGATTTTGGTCGACAAATTCTACTGCAGAGATACGGGATAAAGCACCACTGATACGACGGTGTGAACCGGGGGCATCTCCGGTTTCACCCAAATGACGAGAGAGAGCACGATAAAGCACATCCCGGACAAGAGTGGATTTCCCGGATCCGCTTACACCACTTACCACAGTCATAACCCCAAGAGGAAAATCTACAGTAATATTTTTAAGATTATGTTCTGTGGCGCCTTCCACACGGATGAAATCGTGCCATTTGCGTCGATGTGAAGGGACTGGAATAGACATATCACCTGACAGATAACGTAAGGTAAATCCTTTTGATTCGTTAGCCGCCTTTTTCATATCAGAAGAACTCACAGGGAGTTCGCCCTGAAATACAATTTCCCCACCGAGTCTACCTGCTTCCGGACCGACATCGACAATATAATCGGCGGCTTTCATTATTTCCTCATCATGTTCGACAACCACGACAGTATTACCAAGATCGCGCAGGCGTTTCAGAACCTTGATGAGCCGAGCCGTATCGCGAGAGTGAAGTCCGATACTTGGCTCATCGAGGATGTAGAGTGATCCCATGAGACTGCTTCCAAGAGAAGTTGCAAGATTGATGCGCTGGCTTTCTCCTCCGGAAAGTGTGTTGCTCAGGCGATCAAGTGTCAGATAGCCAAGTCCGACATCGGATAGGAATGTCAGTCGGTTGGTTATTTCTTTCAAAAGTCGTTCGGCTATGGCTTGTTGGGTAGGGGTGAGTTTCAGAGAGTTAAAAAAGTCAAGAAGGGAGTCGACTGACAGCCTTACCAGTTGTGTGATATTACGACCTCCTACTTTGATGTATTCAACGTCAGGTCTCAATCGGGTGCCATGACAAACCGGACAAATTGTTTTACCCCTGTAACGAGCTGCCATAACACGGAATTGGATCTTTACCGAGTTACTTTCTACCATGCGGAAAAAGCCATCAATGCCAGGGAAAGAGTTATTTCCATGCCAAAGAAAATCAATCTGTTCACGCGTGAGATCCTCATAAGGTGTATGAATAGGGAAGTTATTGGCTTCGGCTACTGCAATCAGATCGCGTTTCCATTGACTCATTTTTTCTCCACGCCAACAAACAACGGCATCTTCGTAAATAGAAAGAGTACGGTTTGGAACAACAAGACGTTCGTCTATTCCGATCGTCTTGCCAAAACCTTCACAACGTGGACAAGCACCATAAGGGTTATTGAAATTGAATAGTTGATCCGAAGGCTCGATGAAAGTAATACCATCAGCCTCAAAACGTTTGGAAAAATCAATTTTCCGAGTTTTTCCATCGCTTTCAAATATGATGATCGACATTGAGTCGTGTCCTTCAAAAAAAGCAGTTTCAACAGAGTCGGCAAGCCGGCTGAGAGTATCAGGGTTGTCAGAGGCGGCAAGTCGATCGATCAGAAGCAAATAGCGGGATGGATCATCATCAAAGATCGGGTCATCAGCAGGTAAGTCGGATAAACTGATAAATTTACCTTCAGGTGTTAAAATACGCGAATAGCCTTCCTTGATATAAATTTCAATCTGTGATCGGAAAGAGCGTAATTCCGGCATAATTATTGGAGCGACAACCGCAAACCGTTTCCCTTCCGGAAGCTTTTTTACAATGTCAACCACATCATCTACTGAATGTTTACGTACCTCCATTCCACTTACCGGCGAAATGGTGACGCCAATCCGTGAGAAAAGCATACGCATATAATCATAAATCTCGGTAGATGTACCAACTGTGCTTCGAGGATTACGCGTATTGACTTTCTGTTCAATTGCTATTGCAGGCGGAAGCCCTGAAATCTTTTCAACTTCAGGTTTTGACATTCTTCCTAAAAATTGGCGTGCATATGCTGAAAGACTTTCAACATAACGACGCTGACCTTCGGCATAAAGTGTATCGAAAGCCAACGATGATTTTCCCGATCCCGAAAGACCGGTAATGACAATGAATTTATTACGTGGAAACGTGACGTCAACATTTTTTAAATTATTTACTTTGGCGCCACGAATAATTATGTTCTGCTTCTCCATATATTATATAACGAAAGAGAAGCATGGTATATTTTGTTTACCTATTTTATTCAGTCTGAGATGAAACAGAACGTATGGTGTGAGATGTTATATCGTATTCAAGCAATGAGTTATAAAGTTTGATAGTGTAGGTCTTTTCATTTCGATTAAGTTCATACACCTGACTTGTCTGTTCGGTTTCCTCAAGGTAATTATATGCATCCTGAGGTAACTGATCGTATATAAGAACTTCAGGCAGCGGGGAACCATTGCCGTTAATGACAGTCCAGTCATAGTTGGTGTCAAATTGTAATGAAGCACTGTTCTGAACCTGCACAAAATAGTTCCCACCTTTCTCCGAATATGAAGAAATTCCGGTATTTGGAAAATATTTAGTTACAAAGTTGGTGATAGTAGATGGAATTTCACCCCATACATCTTCACCACATGCGGTCAAGAGTGTCACGAAAAATAAAATGATTGCCGGGATAATCTGTAATTTTTGTCTTCTATTCATGTCAGTAGAGTTTTTTTAATTAACAGTAGTATGCTAAATAAAGTTCGTCGTATTCTAGTTGGAAATAGAAAATATATAAATAGTTAATTAAGTGTAAATCATCCACTCTGTGTTAAACCAAATTTGAAAAATTAGTAATTTTGCAGGTCAAAATAAATAATGCTTCATGATTTTGAAACATCTTATTGCGCTTATTATTTTATCAGTAAGTTTTTTGCCGGCGTTTGCCTTAGATAATAGGTATTATGAACTCGCTGACAGTGCCGATCATGCGATTGCGCAAGGGCAATGGTCACAGGCAGAAAATTTGATATTGGAAGCACTTAGGCTTAAGCCATCTGCATCAGGAAATGTTATGCTCATGTCAAATCTCGCGGTTATACAGATGCACCGTGATGAGCCCGAAAAAGCAATAGAAACTCTAACTGATGCCCTTGCGATAGTGCCTCATTCAATGAGATTACTCAATAACAGAGCAAGAGCATTCTCGTCATGTGGAAAAGATGCAGAGGCAATAGCTGACTATAGTACGATGCTACAGATTGATTCACTGTCTACGGCCGCCTTATTTGGAAGAGGCATGTTGTCGCTTGTAATGACTGATCTCCCGACAGCCGAGCGTGATTTCGCAATCCTTGAACAAATTGATTCGGATTCACGTAATACGCATATAGCAATGGCCACACTGCGGATGCTGCGTGGCCAATATGAGGAAGCCGAAAAACATTATACAGCTCTTATCGAGATGACTCCAACAGATGAATATTATCTTGGTAGGGCGGTATGCCGGATCAATATCGGAAACTATTCCGATGCAGGCGAGGATCTCGCGGAAGGGATTCGGTTAAATCCGGAAAATCCGGATTTATATGCCCAACAGTCAATGTTATGCAAATTGACTTATAGATCTACTGAAGCCGGTCTGTATATGAGAATGGCAAGAAAACTGGGTTATGAGGATTAAAGAATCAAGCAAGAGCTATGACTCCATCCTTATCATCATCACTTTCACTGAAAGATATTTTATTCTCGCGGGCAAGCCAACCGATAGCAGTGAAAATATCTTTCTCACGCAGTTTTGTAGCTTTCTTAATTTCTTTAACAGTCATTGGACCTTTAGAGTCAAGAACCGACCAGACTGTGCCTGCCCATGTTCCGATAATTTCGTTGTTCATAATTTTTGTGAGTTATTTGGTTACTTTATTAAGTTGAAACAATAATTAAACGCAAAAGTTCAACAAAATAATATAACAATTAGAATATTTATTTTATGTCCGATAAACGACAGATATCTATTACATTCCTTTTGCTGACAGTAACATTCTGCATATGCCTTATAGTTTCCAATCTAATGGAGATAAAAACTGTTCCGCTCGGGCCTATGACCATAACCGCAGGTGTTGTTGTGTTTCCGGTGTCATATATTATAAATGACTGCATTGTTGAAATTTATGGCTTTGCAAAAGCGCGACTGGTAATATGGATTGGTTTTGCCATGAATCTGATTGTCACTTTGTTGCTTCAGATAGGTATTTGGTTGCCGGGCACAGAGGAATGGACCGGACAGTCGGCTATGGAACTGATGTTTGGCGCTGTTCCAAGAATTTTTGCTGCAAGTTTTACCGCCTTTCTTTGTGGTTCGATGGTCAATGCATATGTTATGAGTCGGATGAAGGGAGGAAAAGAGAATGGGAAAGGGTTCTCAGCAAGAGCAATAGTTTCAACATTGTGGGGTGAGACCACGGATTCGGCGATATTCTTTCCTCTTGCCTTTGGTGGTGTATTATCATGGAGCCTGATACTGCAGTTGATTATTACGCAGGCAGCTTTAAAAACTGTGTACGAAATAATGATACTTCCTGTGACTATGCAGGCGGTAAAGCACCTTCGTAAGATTGAAGGCAAAGAATCGGATGATCGTGGAATATCATATAAATGGTGGAAACTGACGGATTTATGAAATGTAACGATTTATTTAAAAATGTAACACATGTTTGGTTTGATCTCGATGACACTCTGATTGACTTCAAAACAAACAGCCGAACGGCGTTGACGAAATTATATGAACGGGAGAAACTTTCGCAATGGTTTCTGACACCGCAGGAATGGATTGAGTGTTATGAAAAATACAATCACCAATTATGGGCGGATTATGCGCAAGCAAAAATTACGCGAGAAGAACTGATCGAAGAACGATTCTGTTTGCCTTTTATTGAAGCCGGAGCCGGTCGAACGGAAGCATTGCAGCTTTCGTCGCGTTTACATGAAATATATCTTGATGCGCTTGCCGCTGAAAAAAAACTTGTACGCGGCGCTGAAGAACTTTTAAAAATATTACGAGGAAGAGGATATCGGATTGGTGTACTAAGCAACGGTTTTACTGAAGTACAATACAGGAAGATCAACTCTGCGGGTCTCAGTCAATATTTCGACTATGTTGTCCTTAGTGATAATATAGGAATAAATAAGCCAGATTCAAGAATTTTCCGTTACGCGGAATCCGTATCAGGTGAGTCGGATATAAGCAAACATATACTGATCGGAGATAATCCGGCAACTGATATAGCTGGAGCTATCGGTGCGGGATGGAAGGCAATATGGTATAATAAATCCGGGGAAATGAGAAATGAGATAATAGATGTGCCAATCGTTGCTTCGCTGGACGAAATCCGTCTTCCCGATGCTTAAAATGGTGCAATATTGTTGATTATTGAAAAAAAGATCTCTAAAAGTTGCGATGATTTGCAAAAAAAATACGATATTTGCACCTGCAAAACGGCATTAAAGTAGATTTATACTGTAAATTGCTGATTCTCAACACGAGAATGTTTGTATATGAAATAAATTAAAAGTTATGACTAAAGCTGAAATAGTAAACGAAATATCAAGAAGTACAGGCGTAGACAAGGCAGATGTGCTTGAAACAGTTGAGAAGTTCATGGAAGTGGTAAAAGATTCTCTCGCTCATGACGAGAATGTTTATCTTCGTGGATTCGGAAGTTTTATAATTAAAGTACGTCAGGAAAAGATAGCGCGAAACATTTCACAGAATACAGCTGTAGTTGTTCCGGAACATAAAATACCGGCATTCAAGCCCTCAAAGGTATTTATGGATCAGGTGAAAGACTGAAAATTATCTTTAATATATAGAGAGAATTACTGATGTCGACTGAACCAAATAAGCGACATTAACTGAACTATTAACCATCCTAAATAAGCGTAACATGCCAAGCGGAAAGAAAAGAAAAGGCCACAAGATGGCTACTCACAAGCGCAAGAAACGTCTGAGAAAGAATCGTCACAAGAAGAAGTAATCTTGCACGACAGCTGACAATATCCTGTTTTATTCAGAAAATTTTGATCGGGATGTTGCTTTAAAGCAAACCAGAGAACAAACTTGCAGTGGAGCCGGATTCATGCAGCCCACTCGGTTTGTTCTTTGTCTTTAATCCAGACATGCATACATGCATTGATGCATGTCAATTCAACCTTAAAATATAAGTCCAATTTAATGCGAAGCGAACTTATAGTCGATGTACAGCCGAAGGAAGTTTCGATAGCACTTCTCGAAGATTCCCGGCTTGTCTCCTTGCAGAAGGAGTCACGTGACATAGCCTATGCTGTTGGCGACATCTATCTGGCGAAAGTGAAGAAACTTATGCCCGGTTTGAATGCCGCATTTGTTAATGTAGGCTACGAAAAAGACGCTTTTCTCCATTATCTGGATCTTGGTTCGCAGTTCCTTTCCTATTTCACTTATGTGAAGCAGATGCTTACGGATAAGAATGTTGTACCGGATTTGTCGAAAATGACTCTACAACCCGATATTGACAAACACGGTATTATATCTGATCTGTTAGCTCCGGGAGATGAGTTGCTCGTCCAAATTGTCAAAGAACCTATATCATCCAAAGGTCCGAGGCTTACGACAGAGATAACCCTTACAGGTCGTTACATGGTCCTGATACCTTTCTGTGACAAGATATCTATTTCCCAGAAAATTAAATCGACAGAGGAAAAAGTTCGTCTCAGGAATCTGTTTGAAAGTATTCGTCCTAAAAATTTCGGAGTTATCATAAGGACATCAGCGGAGGGCAAACGAGTGAGTGAACTTTACCATGAGCTCAAGACTCTGGTAGGATATTGGGAACAATCAATAGCCAAAGCGCAGAAAGCAACCGCACCGGCTCTCGTATTTGAAGAAGAAAGCCGTATAGTAGGCGTTCTTCGAGATATCTTCAATCCCTCGTTTGAAGATGTACATATAAATGATCCGGAAGTTTTCAAACAAATTTCCGATTACGTATCCTTGATTGCTCCCGACCGCAAAGAAATAGTAAAACTGTATGACAGACCGGAGCCGATCTTCGATCACTTCAATATAACGAAGCAGATTAAATCGTCTTTCGGCAAAACTGTTTCATTTAAAAGCGGCGCTTATATTATTATTGAACATACGGAGGCACTCCACGTAATAGACGTTAATAGTGGTAACCGTTCAAAGGCAGCGAGTGATCAGGAAACTAATGCATTGGAAGTGAATTTACGGGCTGCCGACGAGATTGCACGCCAGTTGCGTCTGCGTGACATGGGAGGTATTATTGTTATCGACTTTATTGACATGAATAAAGCTGAAAACCGGCAGAAACTGTTCGAGCATATGCGTGAAGTAATGTCAACTGATCGAGCCCGTCATAACATATTGCCTTTAAGTAAATTCGGACTCATGCAAATCACCCGGCAACGTGTACGACCTGTAATGGATATAACAACTGCCGAGGAATGTCCGTCCTGTTTCGGGAAAGGGAAGGTTCAGCCTTCTTTGTTGTTTACCGATACGCTGAAAGAAAAAGTTGACTGGTTGATCAATCACATGAAAGAAACCGGTTTCACCATTTATGTCCACCCGTTTGTCGATGCCTATCTCAAAAAAGGATTAATCTCACCTTATCGTAGATGGCAGATGGAATATGGTTGGAATTTCAAGATAATTCCTGACCAATCGCTCGCATATTTGCAATATAAGGTTTTTGACAAAGACAGAAATGAAATTGATCTCAAGGAAGAAAGAGATATGGGATCATCTGCAACAAAGACGAAAGATAAAACCAAGAATAGAAATCAGGAGGAAAAAGAAGATAAAGAGGAATAAACGTACTCTTTATTCCAAGAATGTCATGCCACGTGAAAGTTATAGGTGACTTTTACGTGGCATTTTGTAAATGATTGCTATGATGATAGGATACTCCAAATATTTGTAATAAGCCGAATATTTTGTACTTTTGTATTATAGTAATCAATTATGATTTTATGATATCGAACCGGAATAGGAGCAGTAATAATTATTCGAAGCTGCTTTGTTATGTTGGAGGGCTGATAGCCGTTTCCGCATGGGGAGGATCTTTTATTTCGACTAAAGTGCTTCTTGTCAGTGGGCTTAATGCTGTTGAGATTTATCTTTACAGATTCCTGATAGCTTATATTTTGACATTAATCTGTTGTCCAAAACCATTCTTTTGTCATTCGTGGCAGGATGAATTCCGAATGTTGCTTTGTGGACTCTGTGGTGGATCTATATATTTTATTTCCGAGAATACATCTGTAAACTATACACTTGTAACAAATGTTTCACTTATCACAAGTACGTCACCACTAATTACGATGTTTCTGCTTGGAATCTTTTATAAGTCTCAGCGTCCGGGCAGATCATTGATTATCGGTTCGACAGTATCATTTCTCGGTGTTGCATGTGTTATCTTTAATAGTAGTTTTGTCGTAAAACTTAATCCGTTAGGAGATCTTCTTGCCCTTCTTTCTGCTATCTGCTGGTCGTTGTATACTATTGTCTTACGTCCTTTAAGCGCTACTTATAGTACTTGGTTCGTGTCAAGGAAGACTTTCTTTTATGGCTTGCTGACAGCATTACCATTCTTAATATTTGAACCCGGTATTGCATCATGGTCAATTTTGAAACAACCGGAAGTCTGGGGGAATCTGTTGTTCCTTGGTATGATAGCGTCAATGGCAGCATATCTGTTATGGGGTTTGATCGTCAACAGGCTTGGTCCGGTAACATCAAGCAATTTTCTTTACATTATACCTTTGGTTACACTGATTTTGTCAGTGACTCTGTTGCATGAGAATATTTCATGGATAGGATATGTAGGATGTCTTTTGATTATCAGTGGTTTGATGCTAAGTGATATACTTGAGCGCAAGAAAATCAAGAGTGACAACGATTCAAAAAGATGCTGAAGGAATGACTGAAAACTATCTTCTTCAACTTAACGGACAGCAACGTGACGCAGTAGAATATACGTCGGGACCCGAGCTTGTGATAGCGGGAGCGGGTTCCGGTAAGACGCGAGTGCTTACATATAAGATTGTACATTTATTGTACAATGGTTTTGTGCCTTGGCGTATCCTGGCTCTGACATTTACAAACAAGGCAGCACGTGAGATGAAGGAACGTATTGAAGGACTTACCGGCACTGACATCGCTTCGCGTTTATGGATGGGTACTTTTCACTCAATATTTGCAAGGATCTTGCGCTTGAATGCTGATCAAATCGGCTATAAAAGTAATTTTACTATATACGATACATCTGACAGCAAGGCACTTGTCAAAATGATTATTAAAGAGCTTCAGCTTGATGAAAAGATATACAAACCATCGACAGTTCTTGGCGCTATTTCTTCGGCTAAAAATGCTCTTGTATCACCTGAAAAATACCGCACTCTTCCAGACGTAATGGAGGCTGACCGGAGCTGTAAACGTCCGTTGATTCATGAAATATATCAGATGTATGTTGACCGCTGCATCTCCTCAGGTGCAATGGATTTTGACGATTTGCTTTATAATACATATTGTCTTTTACGTGATTGTCCGGATGTCCTCAGGCACTACAGAGAGTATTTCCAGTATGTGCTCGTTGATGAGTATCAGGATACGAATTTTGCCCAACATACCATTGTGCAGATGCTTACTGAAGGGAAAGGAAACGTTTGTGTAGTAGGTGATGATGCACAGAGTATATATTCTTTCCGTGGCGCTTCGATAGGGAATATCCTTAATTTAAACAAGGCTTATCCCGATCTCGAGACATTTAAACTTGAACAGAACTATAGGTCGACACAGAATATTATCAATGCTGCTAACTCTCTAATTGCAAAGAATGTGCGTCAAATCCCGAAGACGGTGTTTTCACGAAATAACAAGGGGAGTCTTATTGAAGTTGTAAAGTGTTACAGTGATCTTGAAGAAGCGTCCATTGTCGCTTCCCGAATATCACGACTGAAAATGAGTACAGGTGACAGTTATAACGATTTTGCAATTTTATACAGGACAAATGCCCAGAGCCGACAGCTTGAGGAATCACTTCGAAAACGTAATATCGCTTACCGCATATGGGGTGGTCTATCTTTTTATCAGCGTAAGGAGGTAAGGGATGCCATTGCCTATTTTAGATTGACAGTTAATCCCGATGATGATGAAGCATTGAGGCGTATAATTAATTATCCTCTCAGAGGAATAGGTGAAACGACAGTAAAGAAACTTTCACACTGTGCAGTAGTAAATAATGTGAGTATCTGGCAGGTTCTATCGAATCCTGAACAATATGAACACGGTATTTCAAAAGCTACTTGGCGTAAGCTCAACGATTTTAGATTTTTGATCGAAGGATTCAGTGATAAATTTAAATCGGGGAAATACAATGCGTATGAGTTATCCGATATGATAATAGGTGGAAGCGGTATTCGCTCCGAGTTGATTTCTGAAAATACACCGGAGACGATTTCACGTAGAGAGAATTTGTCAGAACTTGTAAGTAGTGCAAGAGAGTTTGTCGACGAACATCTGAGAGATGGTGATGACCATGTTTCACTTCAGGATTTCCTTCAGCAAGCTTCACTTGCTACAGATCAGGATAAAACGGATGACGGAAACAGTGAAATGGTAACCCTAATGACTGTTCATGCTTCCAAAGGACTCGAATTTGGAAATATTTTTATTGTAGGTACTGAAGATGAGCTTTTTCCGTCAGCGATGGCAAATGATACGCCCGAAAATTTTGAAGAAGAACGTAGATTACTGTATGTTGCGATGACAAGAGCTAAGCGTTTTTGCATGATGAGTTATGCCACATCACGTTATCGTAACGGTCAGCGGATTCAGACTTCGCCATCTCCGTTCCTTAAAGATATTGACAGGGAATATCTCAGCATTTCTGACTCATCAGATATCGGTAAACCGAAAAATGATCCGATTGATAGATACTTGAATTCTTTCCACACACCCTCGTTTTTGAGGTCTGATAAACCAACGATCGCAAAATCATCCGGAAAACCTGATTCCGGTTCAACGGCATCGAAAGCTACTGTTGTTAAAAATAACACCGGATCGGTTAGTTACAACGGGAAACTGTTGCATGTAGGACAGCGTTTTGAGCATAGAACTTTGGGTCAGGGTGTGATTAAAGATATTGATACGTCGCAACCGGATGTAAGGATTGTCGTCATGATAGATGGCGATAATGATACCAAAACTCTTATGCTGAAATTTGCAAAGTTAAATTTATTAGATTAAAGATATGAGCCAAACCTCCGAACATCATACCCCATATTATATAGTTTACGAAGACCGCATACGCCGTAATCTTCAATTAATAGCAGATGTCAGCCGCAAATCGGGCGCGGACATAATTATGGCTTTTAAGGCTAATGCATTGTGGCGGACGTTTCCTATTCTCAGAGAGTATGTCAAAGGGTTTACAGCAAGTTCGTTAAATGAACTTCGACTCGGATGTGAGGAACTTGGCGTTACAGCACATACCTATTGTCCGGTATATACTGATGAGACAATAGAACGTTATCTGGAGTTAAGCAGTTATATAACATTTAATTCTCTTTCCCAACTTGATCGCTACGGGAAGCTGGCGCTTCAATATGGCGTTTCGCCCGGCCTAAGGGTTAATCCCGAATGTTCAGTTATAGAAACCGATATATACAATCCTTCTCTGCCCGGTTCAAGATTTGGAGTAGATGCGTCGAAATTACGAGACGGACTGCCTGATTGGGTTGAAGGACTTCATTTTCATGCTTTATGCGAGTCCTCGAGTTATGACTTGGAAAAAGTTTTGAACGCCTTCGAAAAACAATTCGGACATCTACTGAAAGGAATAAAATGGGTTAATATGGGAGGCGGTCATCTAATGACACGTGCCGGTTACGATACAGATCATCTTATCAAGCTTTTGTGTGGATTCAGGGAGCGCTATCCATGGCTCAAAGTAGTTCTGGAACCAGGAAGCGCGTTCATGTGGCGGACAGGCGATCTGATTACTAAGGTTCTTGATATAGTTGAAAATAATGGAATATATACGGCGATAATTGATGCTTCGTTTGCTTGTCATATGCCGGATTGCCTTGAAATGCCATACAAGCCTGTCATAACAGAGTCACTTCCCGAACCCGATGAGAATTATCCGACATACAGGCTTGGGGGAAATTCCTGTCTGAGCGGAGACTTTATTGGCGACTGGTCGTTTAAAAAACCGCTGAAGGCAGGGGATACACTTACTTTGGAAGATATGAACCATTATACAACAGTAAAGACAACAATGTTTAATGGAATTCAGCATCCATCTATTGTTCTGCAACGCTCCGATGGCTCACAAGAGATTCTGCGGCAATTCACATACGAAGATTACAAATCAAGAATGTCATGAAAAAGCGGTTTTCCATTATCGTTCCGGTATATAATAGAGTCGATGAAGTCGAGGATCTGCTGAGAAGTCTCAATGAACAGACAGTTCGTGATTTTGAAGTGATAATAGTGGAAGACGGCTCTACATCTCCTTGTGGAGAAGTGTGTAAGGAATATAGTGACAGAGGGCTCGACGTAAAGTATTTCTATAAAGAAAATGAAGGAAGATCGATAGCGCGTAACTACGGAATGAAACGAGCAGACGGAAATTATTTCCTTTTCTTTGACAGTGATTGTGTTATTCCTGAAAACTATATTTTGCACCTGACAGAAGCTCTCGAGAGGAATCCGCTTGATTGTTTCGGTGGTCCTGATGCGGCACACGATTCATTTACAGCAGAGCAGAAAGCCATTAATTTTGCAATGACGTCCTTTTTTACTACCGGTGGTATACGTGGTGGAAAAATAAGTATGGAGAAATTTGTCCCACGAACATTTAACCTGGGATTTTCCAGAGCTGTGTATGATTGTGTGGGAGAATATAGGGAAATGTTCTCGGAAGATATAGATATGAGTACCCGTATACGAAATGCCGGATTTTCAATCGGGTTGATCCGGGAGGCATATGTATATCATAAACGACGGGTGGATTTTAAAAAATTCTGGCGGCAGGTGCATATCTTCGGACAATCTCGAATGACCCTTAAGACACTTTATCCCGATTCACTTAAATTAGTACATCTATTACCTTCATTTGCTGTGATATTGGGCATTATTTTGCTTGTAATGGGTATAACCATTTCATGGTGGTGGCTTCTGCCGTTTGCCTTATGGATAATTTTGATTTTTGTTTCGGCACTCATAGAGACACGATCAGTGAAAGTATCCTTATTGGCTATTCCGGCATCAGTAATCCAGATAGTTGGGTATGGAACCGGCTTTATCAAAGCATTCTTCGTGCACACTATACTGGGTCGTGGAAGAGATGTTACCCGTGAAATTGAAATAAGAAAAGGAAAAAATGAACGACTCGACTCGTAAGAATATAAGAATGGCTGACATGGCTGAGGATGACAAGCCTCGTGAAAAAGCCATTAAAGCGGGATCTGTCAAAGTCCTCTCTGTAACCGAACTGATGGCTGTCGCTCTTGGTACAGGAATACCCGGCAGATCGGTACTTGAGATGAGTAGGGATATTTTTCAGAGTGTGAATTCCCGTATGAGGGATTTAGGAAGGCTGGAGATCGAAGATCTTACTTCTGTAAAAGGTGTTGGGACAGCTAAAGCTATTTCACTGCTTGCTGCAATAGAACTTGGGATGAGAGTTGCCCGGGACATGGACACAGACCACGATGATAAAATACTTAAAGATTCCAATTCAATTGCACTGTTGATGCGTGACCGCCTTAAAAATTTAAATCATGAAGAATTCTGGGTGATTTTTGTTGACAGAAGAAACAGAGTTTTGTCAGAATTCGCGCTCAGTAGCGGAGGTACTGCCGGAACAGTGGTGGACTGCAAACTATTATTTAAAAAAGCAATTTTATCTCTCGCATCAGGAGTTGCAGTTGTCCATAATCATCCTTCAGGTACGTTAAATCCAAGTATAGAAGATGACAGGCTGACAAGACGTATCAAAGAAGGTTGCCAGATTCTTGACATACGTCTTCTTGATCATGTCATTCTAACAGCCGGCGGTCACTACAGTTATTGTGATCAAGGGCGGATATAACGTTTTCGGAACTCTGAGGGTGTTTCCTGATTCATCTTTGTGAAAACTCTCGTAAGATATGCAGGATCATAGCCGAAATCACGTGCTATTTCAGCTACGGAACAATCAGAAAAAGCAAGATGGCGTTTAATGATTTTATTAGCTGCACCAGAAATGAATTCACTGGAAGTCATTCCGGTGACAGCCTTAACGATAAAGTTGAGACGAGATGTAGTGATCCCCATAAGTTTGGCATAATATTCCGGTTGCCTGCTTTTTGAAATATGTTTTCCAAACAAGTCATGGAGTTCTACAACTACAGGAACAACCTGGCGCACATTGTATGACAGATCAGTTAAAAAGAAGTCTTCGACTGCCTCCATAAGAATATAGGCAAACATTACAGCTAACACTTTGGCTGTCTGATTAAAATCTGAATCATTTTTTGAACTGAGCCGTCTTACGAGCAGTTCGAAAATATGCGACAGTTCCTCAAGACGATTGCTGTCAATTGGGAATTTTGTATTAAAAACAGACTGTATGCCGAGAGATTTTTTTATTCTGGGAGTCATACTTGAAGTAGCTATACCAACAACAGTGCATTTACAATCGTGAGTCATTTCAATAACTCTATATGCTTGACGAGGTTGTAGCGTGATACCTTCACCTGCTTTAAGAATTCCTTTCACAAAATCATATTCATATGTCAGATGACCTCTGAGAGGGCATACAAATAAAAGAGCATCAGAATCAATCTGTCGGAGACGTGAAAGCGAACCGATCTTGCTGTCGCCGGTAATCATAGCCGCAACAGCGCAGTCATTAGTGACGAACCTCGACAGAACATCTTCATCAAGATCGGCAGGGAACGCAAATGGTGTATTCATAATTAAGGTAAGGCAAACATGAATTTTAGTTAAAGGTCGAAAAATGATACTTTAGAGAGTTGTTTAAGTATTACACTCTCTGCCAAAGCATTACAAAATGTGTGTTAAAAAACAAAAGGATCACCTGAAGTTGGCAATCCTTTTGCTTTTAGTATTTTCAAAAGGTCTTGTTCAAGCAACTTTTTTACTTTACTACGCGACGCTCTTTGATACGGGCTTTCTTACCTGTAAGATTACGCAGATAGTAAAGTTTTGCACGACGAACTTTACCATATTTATTTACGGTGATTGAATCGATGAACGGAGACTCAATAGGGAAAATACGTTCAACACCGATGTTATCACTCATTTTGCGTACTGTGAAGCGTTTTTTATCGCCTTCACCGGAAATGCGGATAACAACACCGCGATACTGCTGGATACGTTCTTTGTTACCTTCTTTGATACGGTAAGCAACAGTAATAGTGTCGCCCGGGCCGAAGTCAGGATGATTTTTTTTCTCGGTGGCAAAAGCCTCTTCGGCTACTTTAATAAGATCCATTTTACTTTATGTATATTAAAATGTTAACAATAATCGTAACATAACAGGCTGCATGTCCTGCCAGCGATTACGAAATCGGATGCAAAGGTAGTGATTTTTGTTCGATTTACAAAATAAATTAACAATAAACTTCTTCAATAAATTTTTGAATGCAAAAGTTTTAATTGATACATTAGTAATCATGGTGTATCAATTCTAAATAATTTTCTTTTTGTTTAATCAAATGAAAAACATTTTTGTAATTTTGTAGTAGTGAAAATAAAGATAACAATTTGATTAATAGAAAGGCAAAACTTATAAGGTTAAACCATAATAGGGATATACTTCACCTATATCACTAGCTCAGATCTCTTCTTTCTTTGGGGAGCCTTTAATTATCGTTGGATAATGTCTGATAATTTTAATACATATATAGAGCATATTGACTTTGATGCCTGGCGCGAGGTTTGTATCAGTAAGGGCTGCTTGCGGCATTTTGCTCATGGAGAGGAATTTGTATCAATTGGTAAAGTTGGTCGCTTCATTGGATTTATCCAATCCGGTACTCTCAAATATGTTGCAGTTTCACCGGATGGCACTGAGCATGTCATGGGATTGGTATTTGGTGATGGATTAGTTGCGGACTGGCCTTTCTGTCTGTATGGTAAAGAAGCAAAACTGGCTATTGTTGCCGTGACAGATTGTAAAATCTATTGCATACCTGCTAAAGTTGTAAAGATACTTATGGACTCCGACCCTCATTTCAGGGATATAGTGATGCATTCCACTGAGGAGGTTTTCACCACAGTCTATGACAGATATGTTGACTTGTACGTCAAGACACCGAAGCAACGCTATGATGAACTTGTCAACCGGCATCCTGAGCTTTTCGACTTATTTCCTCTCAAAGACATAGCTTCATTTCTAAATATCACGCCTACACATTTAAGTCGATTACGTAATGCGAAGAATTCACAAATGGGCTCGTAGCGCAAATCGGCAAAGCCGGTGCGAGGTCAAAGGAACAATACCCACCAAAAAAGAACAGTAAAGAATGTTAAAATTCTTGACTCTCAACATTTGTTGAGAGTATTTGTTTCTTTTTTTTATAACTTCGCAATATATTATACTAAACTAATGATAATTCAAAATGAGGATAACAAGAGAATCACTAAATTGCGAACCGTTCAAAATTGATATTCAGAACATAATGAGTAGATAATATGAAGAAAATAGTTGATTATATGATCGTGGCATTTGTAATGCTTTTCGCATTACAAAGCTGCTCTAATGATGATGAGCCTAAACAGGAACTAACAGCTGAATATCTTGAGGCAACGACGTGGGATGCACAGCTTTCAGGATCAGCTTATCCTAATCATACACCTATTACTGCCCACTTTATAATGCAATTTCTTTCCCTAAAATCGGGAAAATGTATTCCTGCCTACGATGATGATTCTTATGAAGGCTCATTTACATATTCGATTACCAAGAATATGATTACATTTAACGGTGCTTTTGTGGGGAACTGGACCGTGATAGAACGGACAAAAAACAAGATGGTTTTACAAGCCTTTATGCCAAACGAATTTATTATGGTATTGACGCGGAAATAAATCTCTAAGAAACAAATGTTTATCCTTTCGGTTGTATGCAGAATGAGCCGGAACTGCTAACCAATTGATTCTGATATATGAAAAAAATATTCTTTTCTTTTCTTTGTTTATACAGTCTTTTTGCGACTATCTCACAAGTAAAGGCAGAGACTACAACGGAGCAGAGGATTTATATTCTTTCAACTGTATGGAGGAATGTAAGAGACAACTTCGCGTTTCCGCAACATTTTGAACAGGCTAATCCCGACAGTTTGTTTCAGGCTTTCCTACCAAAAGTAATGAATGCCGAAAGTGAAAATGATTTTTCATTGCTGATGACTGAATTTCTTGCCAAATTCGGAGACGGTCATACTCGCTTTTTTGCAAATACCCCCACAGCAACAGTTCCGATACAATTTATTGGGATCGACAGTAAAGCATATGTCAAGAATATAGGGAAGCAATTTGCCCAAATAATACCTATCGGCAGTCAACTCATTAAGATTGATGGTGTGCCGGTTTCAGATTTCCTTGAAACCTATATTTTCCCATATGTCGCTGCCCCAAACGCTGATTGGAAGTTTCGTAAGTCGTTAGATACCTTTCTAAATGGCGATGTTGGCACTGAAGTAAGACTGGAATTTCTAACTCCTAAAGACAAGGGTGAGATAATTACTTTTAATCGCTTAGAACCGCAGATTTTGGAATCTTTAGAGTGGAATACTCCAATAGATGGGCGTGCTGCCTATGTTGAAAAGCTCTCCGGTGATATCGCCTATTTGCGAATGTCAGATTTTACTAAGCCTGATGAAGTCAATAAGGTATTCAACGAGAATTTACCATTTTTCCGCGAGGCAAAGGGTGTCATTTTTGATATCCGAGGCAACCGGGGTGGTAGTGATGAAAGTTGGAATCCTACTGTATTGGATTACATAGCACCATCTGATAAAGACCAAAATACTGATCTCATATATAAATGCAGGGTTGCAAATGCTGCTTTTCAAGAATATGGCGGTCAAATTCCTCAACTTAAAGATTTCGTCAACGAAACAGCAATGGAAATTGTACATACAGGAGGCAGTCGTTTCAGCCAAATACCGGACTCCCTAAAAATCAAATGTTCCATAGTTGTTCTTACTAATGGATATACGGGATCTGCGGCAGAAGATTTTGCTGTTGCAATGAAAAATCTTGGATTAGCAAAATTAGTCGGTTCACATACTGTCGGAGTTATTTCACATCCACGTTACTTTGATTTACCTAACGGATATAGTTATGGATTATCAACAGGGGCTTTTTTTAATCCAGATGGGACAGGTATTATAGAAACAGGTGTTATTCCCGATGTAGAAGTTGAGTACACTGTTGATGACCTAATAAATGGCAATGACTCTCAGCTTAACAAGGCTTTGGAAATACTACAGTTTAAGAAATAAGCACTTTGACCGGATGAACCGACAAACAATCATATCATTTCTGATGGTATTACCCCTTATCCTCTGTTTTTGTTCATCGCAGCCCAAGGTTGATGGATGGTATCTGATTGCCGACTCCCCAGACAATTCGATTGTAGGCAAACCGTTGGCTATTGTCAAGGATTTTGAAAAAATGGTTATTGTCAGAGACACATTCATCAACGATTACGATACAATAATACAATTTGTGATTCAAGGACGCGTGAATTATGAGAAACGCCGGCAATGGGCTGAAGCTACAGAACGGATAATAGGGAAAAGGTTGGGTTTCCTTTATAATGACTCTGTGGTAACGGCACCGCAAATCAACGCCCGTATTGAAAGTGGTGCTTTCCAAATCAATAGCCCGGATACGACACTCATTAAAACCATATATAATTCAATTACAACCCTATATCCATAGTGTCCATTGAAAATTTTGGAGTACACATCTAAATAACTTAATACCTTTACTTAAAATATTCAATCAACATGAGGAATCAGATAAGAAATATTTTCAATAATGCGACTTGTGAAATGTCAGTTCTCCTGATAATATGCTCCATGGTAGTAACGAAACTTTCAATGGAACACCATAATGGTTGGAATGATTTGGCTGTAATCTCAAGTTGTGTTGGTGGCGTTGCATTGTTGTTCCTTCTTATATGGATAACTGTAAAGTTAATTACTAAAACAGAAGTCCATGAACTGCCCGGAAAATCTCGATTCGTTATTGAATCAATAATCAGACTTCTGTTTCTGTATTGGCTCCTCATCACTATCAACATATTCGCGGTAATAATATGGGGCGTTTTAATATTATGGGGTGGCATTAGAAGTGTAAAACAGCAAACAAATAATACTTCTAATCTTACTTAAGATCCCTATGACAAATCACCTGATATTTTTTTATTACAAATCATTGAGTAATACTCAAATCAAGACTTGGCATAGTTGGCTTCAATCTGATTTTAACAGAAGTTATCACGACTTAATGGTGATACAGGCGTTTTCAATCGAAATTCGGGAATGGTGAGTTACCCGAAATCCACTATTTGAACGAAACCGATATGTTCTGTCTTAATTCAATGCAAAATTTTAAATTATAATTGTTAATCACCTTATCCATAGGAAGAAGAAATCATTGGCGACATCATTTCTTGCTTTCTAATATCCTGAATGTGAGAGAAAATTATTAAATTTGCGATCGGATTGATTTCGGTCGATCCAAGACATTTTGGTAAAATAAGAAGCGTTATGCTTATCTTGTAGTTTGTGAACGTAGGAAATTCAGAAACCGATGCAAGGGATAGCATAGTGGTTCTCACGCATATGCGTGGGTC
>CAZKSF010000030.1:0-29703 GCA_964555405.1 uncultured Bacteroides sp. | reverse complement strand
GACGAACCCACCACCGGACTGCATTTCGAAGATATACGTACGCTCATTGCCATATTTGACCGTCTGGTTGACAAAGGAAACACCGTTCTGGTCATCGAGCATAATCTCGATGTAATCAAAGTCGCCGATGAAGTGATCGACATGGGTCCCGGAGGAGGACGTAACGGCGGTACGATAATGGCTCAGGGAACACCTGAGGAAGTCGCCGCGGGCGATTCGCCTACAGCGCCATTCCTCCGTGAAGAACTGGGTCTGTGACAAAGGTTTGTTATAGTCGCTTTTTTTTGGTAATTTTGCGGATGTTTGGTGTCCACTATCATGCGTCTCAACCGTATCGTCATCGACAATTTCAAGAATATCGCTGCTGCGGATCTTGAACTTTCGCCCAAAGTCAACTGCTTCCTGGGCAATAACGGCATGGGTAAAAGCAATCTGCTCGACGCGATATATTACCTGAGCTATTGCCGCAGTTTCACCGGTGTTCCCGATGCCTTGGTTATGCGGCGGGGTGCCGACTTTCTCACTTTGAGGGGAGAATACATCCGTTCCGGCACCGAAGAACTGCTGCAGCTCGGCATAGGACACAACCGCCGTAAATCGTTCAAGCGCGGCGGTAAGGAGTATCAGCGTCTCAGTTCACATATCGGACTTTTCCCGCTGGTAATGGTGGCGCCTCAGGACATTGATCTCATACGTGGAGCCGCCGATGAACGGCGCCGCTGGCTCGATATGGTCATATCGCAAAGCGATGCCGTGTATCTTGACCGGCTCATACGCTACGGGCATGCGCTGGAACAACGCAACCGGTTGCTGCGCGACGGTGTGGTTGACCACACGCTCTATGCAGTCATCGAGATGCAGATGCATTCCGCCGCTTCCTATATAGCCGATACCCGTGCCGCCATGACGGAACGGATTTCCGGTATTTTCGATCGTTACTATCGCGCCGTGGCAGGCGACGAGGCCGAGAAAGTAGCGCTGACTTACGAAGGTTGGCGCAGTCAGTCGCCCGACGGCTCACTTACAACGCTGCTTGACCAGTGCCGGCGTCATGACGAAGCCGTACATCATACTTCGGTAGGACCTCACCGCGATGACATCGTAATGACGCTTGACGGAATGCCCGCGCGGCGAACCGGCTCACAGGGGCAGTGCAAGACATTCACAGTCGCCTTACGGCTCGCGCAGTACGCATTTCTGCGCGAAGCCACATCACTGCGTCCGCTGCTTCTGCTCGACGATATATTCGACAAACTCGACGCCACACGCGTGGAGCGTATAATGAAGTTGGTTGCCGATGATGATTTCGGACAGATATTCATCACCGACACCAACCGTAAACATCTCGACAACATCATACACCTCAATGGTGGCGATCACACGCTTTGGACAGTTGCCGACGGTAAATTCACTCCCTCAGACAAGGTATCATGAAACGGCGCGATCCACAGGCTATAGGAAAAATAATCATGGATGCGGTACAGGCCGGCAACATGGCGGATAATTTCGACCTGCAGCGTGCATCGTCCATGTGGTCCGAGATAGTCGGACCGGAAATCAACCGCCAGACCATGCGCCGCTATATCGACGGCACCACCTTGCATGTCTACATATTGTCATCGCCGCTCAGAGAAGAACTTTCATATCACCGTAGCCGCCTGGTTGAACTTCTTAACGGAGCAGTCGGGCGGGACGTACTTTCCGATATACGTTTTCATTGATATTACACACCGACTATGACCGGAAACAATATTTTTCACAATCACCTTGCCGCCGAAGGACCGGCACCGGAACGTATGATGGCAGAAGCCGGACCGCATGTTCCGGCTTCGGAATATCCGTTCCGTCACTTCGTGCCGTTACAGATAAGGTTTTCCGACATCGACATTCTGGGACATGTCAACAACAACGCTTACATGTCAATGCTCGATCTCGGTAAAATTTCCTATTACACCACGGCACTCGGCGATTTGCTCGACTACCATAACATACGTGCCGTAGTGGTAAATATCAACTGTGATTTTCTCGCCCCTACCTATCTGGGAGAAGCTCTTGAAGTGTGGACCGCCACCACCCGTATCGGTGAGCGCAGTTTCACTATAGAACAGCGGATCCTTAACCCCGAAACCGGCGAACAGAAATGCCGTGCCATCACCACACTGTGCGGTTTCGATCCCGCAACCGGTCAGGGTGCGCCACTGCTCAGTGAATGGATCGGAGCTATAGAAAAATACGAACAACGTACACTTCAAAAAAACCATAAATAAACACATATAATGAGCGTTAAGGAAACCATGGCCCATATACTTGAGGCCGAAAGCAACGCTATAAGCAGCATCCCTTATTCCGAAGACTACGACCGTGCGGTAGAACTGATTGTTGAGCATGTGCACCGTCGCGGCGCGAAACTCGTCACCTCCGGAATGGGTAAAGCCGGACAGATAGCCATGAATATCGCCACAACCTTTTCCTCAACCGGAATACCGGCGGTCAACCTGCATCCTTCCGAGGCACAGCATGGCGACCTGGGTGTGCTGCAGCCCAACGATGTAATGCTGCTCATTTCCAATTCGGGACGCACACGCGAAATCATTGATCTGGTTGCACTTACACGTAATCTTTACGCTGACATACCGACTATCGTAATTACCGGCAATCCCGACAGCCCTCTTGCCGAGGCGGCGGATGTCACGCTTCTCACAGGAGGGGCGCCGGAAGTATGTCCTCTCGGACTGACTCCCACCACATCCACCACTGCCATGACTGTAATCGGAGATATTCTTGTGGTTAATGTGATGCTTGCCACTGGTTTCACACGCGATGACTATGCAAAACGTCACCACGGCGGATACCTCGGATCGGTATCACGCGGTGATAATGGAGAAAACATACGATGAGTCGGAAAATTATTTTCATCGGTGAATGCACACTCGACATAGAGTTCGACAACATGAAGCCCGTAAGAGCGGGCGCATTCGGACTTATGCCTGAAGCGGCACGCAGGTTAGCCTCCGCAGGATATAAGGTGAGCTTTACCGGCGAAGTGGCTTGCGACCGCGCCGGTGACTTCATACTGGATTCTCTCGCGGCTGCCGGTGTGGATGTAAACCTTGTCGACCGGTGTGCCGACGGAGCCACTCCCCTGCGCCTCATTCACACTGACCGTCCCGATGAAAAACCACAGATATATATCCGTCCATCACGTGAGAGACTCTCGTTCGGATGGCCTGATGCCGAACGCGGTGACATTGTTGTGTTCGGAGGGTGGTTCGCCCTCAATCCGCGTACACGCTCCGAAGTGATGGATTTCGTAAAAATGTGCGCCGGTCGTAATATGATTACGGTGTTTCTTCCGGGCTACGAACCCCAGCTGCAGCCGGCTGTCACCCATGTGATGCCCGATCTGCTTGACTCACTCGAAAGCGCGATGATTTCCGTCACCACTACCCGCGATCTGCAGCATCTCTGGCAGACCGGCGATCCCGAACGGAGCTATACCCGCAACATCGGCTTCTACACCCCGCTGACTGTAAATATCGACCAGTCGACCGGTACCGTCACCACCATCTCACCGGGTGCGGTCACCAAAAGCACCCACTCCCCGTCGGGATCGCTTCCGTCCGCAGTGCTCGCCGGATTTCTGGCTGCGCTCGCCGATGACACACGTGCTGATATAACTTCCTTAACCTCAAATCCTCCGGCATGTCAACCGATGTAGAAATATTAACATCTCTGTCCATTCCGGTCACTACCGATATTTCGTCGCTGATGAAACTTGAATCAGAAGGACGCACTATGTCGGAGATCAGGCATGCGATAAACGATTTTGACTTCCGCACAGTATATGATTTCTTCCGTGCGGCGGCACGCAATATGGTTGAAAATGGCGAATCGGACAAGGCTGTGGCGCGTATTACAGAAATCGACGAATTGCTGTGCCGTATGGAGTCCGACAATACTCCCATCGACCTGCACACAGCCCTGATGCAGATACTCACATCGGTTCATATCGCACGTCATGACTATGACAGCGCCATGTCCACGGCAGCTAAAGCACTCGAGCTCCTTGCCCAGTCACCGAAACGGAAGGACGAGCCGTTTCTCAGCGTACTTGCGTCATTGCTCTACGATATAGCACGAATACACTATGCCCGCAGTGAGTTCAGGCAGGCTGAGCGCGACATTGAGAAGTCAATCAGAATATTCGAACGACTCGTAAAGATTTCTGCTGAATGTTACGAATCCGCACGTATCACAGCTGTGAATGCCGCAACACATGTCACGCGCTCGCGTGAGAAACAGATCGAAATGCTCGCAGCTTTCCATGAAACAGTGAACGACTCCCTCCGGATGGTCAATTCCGGAACCGATGAAGCGCTGAGCGCACTGGTAGATTCGCTTGTCAAAGAAGGGGAAACCCTTGTAAAAATGGGGCGCCACCGCGAAGGAATCCAATATTACAGCCGCGCGTTGAAATATCTCACCCGCATCGAGCCGGAATTCAGTCCCCGGCAGCTGGAACTCTCTGTGGCTCTTGGACAGGCACTGCTCCTTTCAGGACAGACGCGCGACAAAGGCATACATCTGCTGAACACCATGCTGCACAAAGCCACACGTCTGCGATTGCCCGACGAACACCGCCGTATTGTCGACATTCTGGTCAATGCCCGTGAACGTTCGCTTGATATTCTTGGAATCTGGCACAAACTCTTCCCCCGATAAATCACCACACCGATACAGTTTTTACTAACAGCATAAACCAATACAGATATGTCTCAGAATACACCCACCTCACCGGTGCCGCATCTCGAGGATGTACGGATAGCCGTCGCCGTCGCCGAATGGAACGGCGAAATCACCTCGCTGCTATGTGAGGGAGCTTTGGAAACTTTAAAACGTAACGGACTTAAAGACGACGACATTGAAGTATTTCACGTCCCGGGAGCTATTGAACTTACATTTGCAGCATCGCAGTTGATCGAGACTTCCACATTCGACGCCGTAATAGTCTTCGGATGTGTCGAGCGTGGCGATACCCCTCATTTCGATTATGTCTGCCAAAGTGTTACACAGGGAATTACAATGCTCAATGCTGACTGCGACATACCGGTCATATTTGGCGTGCTGACTGTCGAGAATCATCAGCAGGCGCTCGACCGCTGCGGAGGTCCCGCGGGACACAAGGGTGTAGAGGCTGCCGAAGCCGCTCTCAAAATGGTGGCGTTCAAACGTACTCTCGAATAAGACGCGTGTATTTTTTAACGCAGGTTGATACGGTAAAACCGAAATAATCAGTAAATTTGCATTTTAATCAACTAACCTCAACCACCATATCCTCATGACAGAATCTACAGAACCAAAGTGTGTCGGTATACTTACTTCCGGAGGTGATGCTCCCGGAATGAATGCTGCAATCCGAGCCGTCACACGTTCGGCTATATTCAGCGGATTCAAAGTAAAGGGAATTTACCGCGGCTACCGCGGTCTGATTGCCGATGAAATCGTTGATTTCAAGACTCAGAACGTTTCAAACATCATACAGATGGGCGGTACTATCCTGAAAACCGCCCGTTGTCCGGAGTTCCAGACCCCGGAAGGACGTCAGCTCGCATACGACAACTGCAAGCGCCACGGTATTACCGCTCTGGTGGTGATCGGCGGTGACGGTTCGCTGACCGGTGCACGTATATTCGCTAACGAATTCAATTTCCCCATTATCGGACTCCCCGGCACTATCGACAACGACCTCTACGGAACCGATACTACCATCGGCTACGATACGGCGCTCAACACCATTATGGAGTGTGTCGATAAGATCCGCGATACCGCCACAAGTCACGAACGTCTCTTCTTTATCGAAGTAATGGGTCGCGATGCCGGCTTCCTCGCTCTGAACGGTGCAATCGCTTCAGGTGCCGAAGCTGCAATAATCCCTGAAATCTCTACAGAGGTCGACCAGTTGTCGGAACTCATTCAGAACGGTTTCCGAAAGAGCAAAAACTCGTCTATCGTACTGGTTGCCGAAAGCCCCGTGACCGGTGGTGCGATGGGTCTCGCAGAACGTGTGAAGCGTGAGTATCCCAACTATGATGTACGCGTCTCTATCCTGGGACATCTTCAGCGTGGCGGTTCGCCCACGGCTCATGACCGTATACTCGCATCCCGAATGGGCGCGGCTGCTATCGACGCCCTGCTCGACGACCAGCGTAATGTGATGATCGGTGTCAAGAACGATGAGATAGTGTATGTGCCCTTCACAAAAGCTATCAAAAACGATAAGCCCATCAACCGCGCGCTGCTCGACACACTGCGTCGTCTGTCGATCTGATCAGTACTGCTGAAAATGAATCCACCGATACCGCAGCAATTCATACAACAGATCACCGCATTGGATGTCCCTCAGCTGAGCGGACTCATCACAGCGCTTGACACGCCGGCTCTCACAGCCGTGCGTGTCAATGCTCTTAAAGGGATGGCTCTACCGCCGGATGCCGATCGCGTGGCATGGTGCGACACCGGTTACTATCTTGACCAACGCCCTGCCTTTACTCTCGACCCGGCTATGCATCAGGGGCTTTACTACGTTCAGGAAGCCTCCTCGATGATACAGCGGACGGTCGTGCGGCATGTAGTGGAACTCATCAGCCGGCAAGCAGGGGAAGTTAAGCCCCTTACCATGCTGGATGCATGTGCCGCACCGGGAGGAAAGACTGCATGCGCTATCGAATCACTCCCCGCCGGATCGGTAATCGTGGCTAACGAACTGTCACCCCAGCGGGCAGCTGTTCTGGTGGAAAATATAATAAAACACGGATCTCCCGATACCATTGTTACGTGTGGTGATGCGCGGTGTTTCGGAGAACTTCACGACACATTCGATATCATAGCTGTAGATGCGCCTTGTTCCGGCGAAGGAATGATGCGTAAAGAATCTGTTGCGCGGTCACAGTGGACTCCCGATCTTGTGGCGGATTGCTCGTCGCTGCAGCGCGATATGACCGACGCACTCTGGCGTGCCCTCAAGCCCGGCGGCTACATGATTTACAGCACGTGTACATTTAACCGTGCCGAAAATGAAGAGATAGCAGCGAATCTAATCACCAGCCATGGAGCCGAACCCGTAAAGATAGCCGTTGATCCGGCATGGAATATTGTCCCGGCTATCGGTGCGGATTTCCCATGCATGCGGTTTATTCCGGGAACTACGCGCGGCGAAGGTCTTTTTTTGTCCGTATTGCGTAAATCCGGCTCGCTGCAAACGGGTTTCACTGCCTCATCCAAGAGTGTCCGAAGCAAACACACATCACGCAACGGCAGTAAATCACCGGCAGTACCGGCTTTGCCCGCGGGGTGGTTGAATACCACCGGATGGACTGCATCAATTGACGGAGATCAGCTGTATGCCATGCCCCCTGCAGTCGCTGCTATGGAAAAAATTATAGGCAATGTCACACGTATCCGGCATCGCGGAGTGGAAGTGGCACACATAAAAGGGGGCAAACTCATACCGTCGCAAGGACTCGCCATGTCAGTGTGTCTCGCACCGGATGCATTCGCCCGCGCTGAAGTCGACAAGGCGACCGCTCTCGATTATCTGAGGCGACAGGCAGTCACTCTGCCCGAAGATACCCCGACGGGACATGTGCTGCTGACATATAACGGCTATCCACTCGGATTCGTCAACAATCTCGGCTCTCGCGCCAACAATCTCTATCCGCCGGCATGGCGCATACTCTCCACCCGAATATCCTCATGAAAATGATCTCCAACATATTTGCACTTATTCGCCGGTCCTGCCGGATTCTGCCGTTGGCTGCAGCTGTACTGATTGCGGCAACCGGCGTTTCATCCTGCCGGATAAGCTATAAATTCAATGGTGCGGCACTCGATTATTCAGTCTATAAGACAGTCAATATCGCCGAATTCCCTATACGCGCAGCCCTTGTGTATCCTCCATTGCAACAGATATTCGAGAATCAGCTGCTTGACTATATCCAGCGCAACACCCGTCTGCAGACTACCGATGGCAACAGCGATCTGCAGCTCGAAGGAGAAATCACCGGCTACAACCTCACTCCACAGGCGGTGACTGAAGATGCCTACGCATCGAAAACCCGTCTGACCATCAGTGTCCATGTAAAGTATATCGATAACCGCGCCGAAGGTAACGACATCGACCAGACATTCAGCGCCTATCAGGACTTTGACTCCTCACAGATGCTCAATGACGTACAGGAACAGCTTTGTCAGGAAATATGTGAGGAACTTGTAAATCTTATTTTTAACGCCACTCTCGGCAATTGGTAATATCCGGCACATGACACCGCTTGAAGAATTTATCGACATAATGCACACCCCCGACGGCGTACCCTCGCCATCGCTTGTGAGCCGGTTACGTAACGAATATCCTTTTTTTACATTGCCGGCGGCGATTCTGCTTTCACGTGGAGGCTCTATGCTCGACCGTGAGGAAGCCGATCGCCTGCGTGCGTTCGTAGCCCTGAATTCTTCCGATCCGTCGGTGCTTTACCGTCTTACGGGATCGCTCGGACGTGAATTTGCCGATTTCTACGGCGAATCCGACACCGCTCCCCTGCGCCCTGATACTTCTGATGCCATAGATACCTTCCTTGACCGCTACGGAAAACCGGAGGATCCTGAGGAAACGGCGCTTCTGGAGCGACTGATATTCCATCCGGTAGCCGATTACGCGTCACAGCTCGCCGCGGCTGAAAAAGAAGAAAACAACGATAACTCCGACTCTTCAACATGCGACGATTCACCGGAAGCACTCAGCCGCATGATTGCCGATATCAATCAACCGGCTGAGACGGATCCGACACCGGAACCCCAGCCGACACAGCGTCACACCGCATCTTTGGCGCCTCCCGACACCACTTTCAGTGAAAGTCTTGCCAAAATTTATATCCGGCAACATAAATATGACAAAGCTTTGGAAATTATCTCTAACTTAAATTTGAAATATCCGGAAAAAAGTTGTTACTTTGCAGACCAAATGCGTTTTTTACAAAAACTCATTCTGAACAAACGCTATAATATATAATATAATAACAAATATAAAAATGAACGGTTTATTTATCGTATTCATCATCCTAATTCTTCTGACTGCACTTCTTCTCATTGGAGTGGTACTGATCCAGAAATCAAAAGGAGGAGGTCTGGCATCTTCATTTGCAAGTGCCAATCAGGTAATGGGTGTCCGTCAGACCAACACAGTAATAGAAAAACTCACCTGGTGGCTCGTAGGTTTCCTTTGGTTATTCTGCGTATGCGCAACATTCACCATGCCCCGCACCCATAGTGCTGCCGGTATCCGCGTTCAGGATGCCCCGGTTCAGACACTTCCCAGCGGAACCTTCGATACAGAAGTACCTGCAGCTCCGGCTGCAGCTCCGGTGGCTACTCCCGACCAGCCCGAGTAATTTCCGTTAAAGGGTTGCACAATTCAAAAGTTAGATATAACTTTGCATTGTCAATCTCCGACATGAGGTAGCTCGAATGGTGGAATGGTAGACACGAAGGACTTAAAATCCTTTGGCCATTGCGGCTGTGCGGGTTCGAGTCCCGCTTCGAGCACTGTAACGAACATCTCCCACTTGTATCCGGCAAGTGGGAGATGTTCGTTTATATGCACTTCCCTATCGTGGTGAGAGGTCAAGGTGATAGCGAACGCGGAGCATTGCATAACGGGGCAGTGTGTTGCTCCAGCTTTCAGTACGTCCGAATGAGTTCACATACTGACTTACAGATTTAAGCTGATGGAGAAGGTCATAGCCATCGAGTACAAACGTCAGGTGTGCCTTCTTCCAATGCCATGAGGCAGAGGCGTTCCAGATATATTCATCTGTGTTTAGCGTTGGATCGGAATATCCCCTGTGACAATACAATGTCAAAACAGATGATAATCTGAAATTGGCAGGCAATTGAAATGTCGCGCTAATCCCGTATGAATTATTTGCTGAAGTGAACGCTGTAATATTCTCTCCGGAATAGCGGGTAAAATTACCGGTGAACGACAGACTGACATCATGATTGTTCCCAAACATAAACGAAAGCCGGGCATTAGGGGTCACACTCCGCGTAAGGACAAATGTCTTGACCGGCCTAAGATTATCAACTCCGACAACATTGACATTCCGGTGATCATATGCTGAGAGTCCTGCACTATAATCAACGCTATGAACCGAACCCTCCGACCACTTTTTTATAACACCGTTTCCGGTGTATTCAAGGTCACATCCGCGTTTACCGCCGACATTATACATCGAACGGATCCTGACACCGGTGAGTGGGTCATAAATCATTCCACTCACAATATCATTGTCGGTGAATGAATAACTGAAATTAAGTGTATGCGACTGATAGTTACCCTTTGTCTTCGAGAATTGTAATTGAACCGAAGCACGATGTATATAGGATGTCCGAAGGTCGGGATTTCCACGGAAAATATTTAACGGATCAGAGGTATTATACACATCTATCAGATTGGACATGGAAAATAATCTCGGATTAGAATTCCAGCCCAATGATGCGAAGTAGGTGTATTTGCGATTATATCTGGAAGCTGAATAATTAAGCCGGGTACTGATCTGCGGGAGTACGAAACTGCGGATAGCTGTAGTGTCATAATCTGCTTTATGGAAATCTAAGTTCCGGTGCAAAATACGAAGCGAAGGATTCACGAAAAGAAAAATATTGCCAAATGCACCGTCATCGTCAAGATCACCATTACCCCACACAAACCGGGAGGAGAGTGTCAGAACATGGCTATTGCTATGATAAGTTGAATGATTGCTGTTTACCGGATCAAGGACATCCGCCAGCAGGTCTGCGGCTGGTTCCTGACCGAACTTCAGACTTTCAAGAGTTGCTTCCTGCAGGTCGCTGAGTAGATACCGGTCAGTGGTGGTCCGTTCCCGATCGTGACCCAATGAATAACTAAACCATACAGTATGCTTGCGCCTGAAGTTTATCTCGTATTTTGCCGTTCCACTGATACTGGCATTATATTGCGGATGTCCACGGGTATATGCGTATTCCCCGATTGAAGCAAGTTCACAGGCACCGTAATCAATCGTGAATTGATTGTATGTGTTTCTTTTAACATTTCTGTAATTACCTCCAAGTGAAAACGTGAGATTGTGACTATTCTTATGAAAAGCAGGCAACTTAAAAACAAGCGTGCTACTGAGATTCCCACCGATATTGGATGTGTTATATTTACTACGTCTCAGTTCGCGGTTTATCAGACATTCGCGCAGCTTTTCTTCCGAGCCGGAAAAAATCGCTTCAATTTCGGTTGCCGATATCTTTCCGGGATCGTCATCAAAAGCGGCAGCCACATTGTCGCCATTGCTATTATGGTGCGAAAAGTTAAACCGAGGTTTTATCTCAAACCACTTTGTTGCTGATTGAAGCTTTAATGAATGGTCGGTACTGACTTCAAAAGAATGTGGGTGTTGTCGAGCGAACCGCGTTTCATAGGTATCTCCCGTCGGGAGAAAGTTTATTTTCTCCGAGCCGCTTCTTTCGGTTACTTTCGACGAATTTACCGAAAGATTGCCGTTAATAGCGCGTTTCCTTCCGTTTGATTCATACTGATATGATAATCCTCCGGAAAGATAACTGCTTTCGGAAGTGCCCACATTATTTGTTGTCCAGTAATCGCCATGACCCGGATCCGAATCTGCCGAAAGATTATTGGCATTGACAAACGCCGACAAAGCCAATGTATTAGTGAATCCCAGCATGAATCCACGTCCTAAATAACGGTTATGCGTTCCATAACCGGCATCGACATTAACCCATTTTCCTATAGCATATTCCTTTTTAAGGATAACATCCATCACAAGCGGCGTACGATCCTTATCGCTGTAGCCGAGAAAATCATCCTTACTGTCGGTCTGTTCATAAACTTTCACTTTACTGACCGTATAAGCGCCCAGATTTTCCAGTAATGTACGTGGAGATCCGTCAAACAGCTTTCTGCCTTCCAGTTGCAGGCTCTCGATTTTGCGTCCGTTACTAAAAATTTCACCATGGCGGTTTATTGTGATTCCGGGGAGTTTGCGAATAAGGTCGTCAAGCATCGACCCTTCCGGCAACAGGAAAGCATCGGCATTATACACAATGGTATCCCCTTTATAATACATTTTTATCTTTGTGGCTGTCACCGTCACCTCGTCAAGCTGTCTCGCTGTGCGCAACAGTCCTATCTCCCCCAACTCATGCAGAGAGCTGATATTATGATCCTCATCTACGTGTAATGGAATATAGCGGGGTTGATATCCGGGAGCGTCCAAATAGATGTTATAGTCAGCGTCCTTATTAGGAAGACCTATCATCCCTACCTGGCGGGGGATTCTGCCATCGATGCGCAGTGTAACCTTTTTACCTTCAGCAACCACAACGCTATCACCCGGAACAAACACAAGTATTTCCACATCACTGACCGGCAAACGTGTCAGCGAGTCGACCGGTTCTATGGAATACATAAGGTCTGCCCGGAGCGGACTCGCCCCGAATATCCACATCGCCATTATAAAGGCTAATATACGGAACATCGTATTCCGCTTTGTCATGGCATTGGACATATAAAACTCTGGATTGCTTGATTAATTTGATTAATTTACTTGCAGCAAAAGTACAATAAAAATCTCATAATATTCAAAAATTATAAAAAAATCGAGGAGGATGCGGTCCGTATTATGAACTGCACCCTCCTGACACTTGGGGGCTACGATAGTCTGTTTCTTTCAGATTTCGATGTGGTGTCGTCCGGAAGTATATTCCTTCGATTCCTTTTCACCCGGCAGGGTAACTTCAGCTACAGCTTGGATTACGGCGCTGCAGAAGAAGTTCATAAGCAATATGAGTCTTTCCGTTTTAGGTATTTATATTTTTCATTCAAAAAAATTACGGTTCCGGCAGGTAATTTTTTTCACCTGCAACAACTGACACAAAAAAAACGTATATTTGCAGATATAACCAATGAATCCTTAAAATGACCATCAAAACGAAACTTTTACCGTCACTCTTGTTGCTCACTTCGGCAACAATGACCGCTCAGACCGTTGATATATCTCCGGTACCGCACAAGGTGGAATGGGGAACCAAAGCGTTTGACCGTCCCGTATCGGTGTCGACGGTTGGTGCCAATACTGCCGACGCGGACGCCGTCAGCGCTCTCCTGAGTGTATTTCCGGAAGGGAATGGTGTAAGACTTGTAATCGGGGAACGTGGCGATAAAGCTGTAGAATCGGTAAGTGATCTCATTCCTGAACGCCCCGAAGGATATTACCTGCGTGTTACTCCCGATGAAGTGATCATTGCCGGAAACGACGCAAACGGTACTTACTATGGAGTCCAGACATTCCTTACCGTAGCATCGCAGCCGGAAGTGATGTCGGTGGAAATAACAGACTGGCCCGACACGCCGAACCGAGGGGTAGTGGAAGGGTTTTACGGTAATGCATGGAGCTACGACGACCGTGTACGGCAATTCGAGTTTTACGGCAGGAACAAACTCAATACATATATTTACGGACCGAAAGACGATCCCTATCATCGCAGCAAATGGCGCGAACTTTATCCGGCGGAAGATGCCGCACGTCTCAAAGCCCTCAATGATGAGGCTCGCCGTAACAAGGTGAAATTCGTATGGGGTATTCATCCCGCCGGCGACCACTCCTGGCAGGACGATGACAACCGGGCAACTATACGTAAGTTCGAGCAGATGTACGACCTCGGTTTCCGGAACTTCGCAGTATTCTTCGATGACGTGTTCGGCAAGCAGGCAGATGGAAAGAAGCATGCCGAATACATGGCTTATATAATGGAGAACTTTGTGAAAAAACACCCCGACATCGAGAGTGTGATCATATGTCCATCCCTTTATAACAAAGCGTGGAAAAACTCCTTCCAGGATACCTATCTGGAGGATATTTCGGTAATGGATCCGTCGATAATGGTGATGTGGACAGGTAATTCGGTTGTCGACATGATTGATGTCGCCGACATGGAATGGATTAACTCCCGGATAGGGCGTCCGGCTTACATATGGCTTAATTATCCGGTAAGCGATTATTGTATCAATCATCTGCTTATGGGTCCGTTCACCGGCAATGAGGCGGCTGCCACACGTATGGTGAGCGGTTTTACTGCTAACCCGATGGAATACGCCGAGGCGTCGAAAGTAAGTCTTTACAGTAACGCTGACTTCCTGTGGAACCCCGATGCTTACGATTCAGCCGCTTCATGGGAGCGGGCGCTTGCCGACGTAATGCCCGGAAATACGGATGCCTTCCGTGAATTCTGCATATATAATGTCGACCTGGGTCACAACACGCATCGTCTGCGCCGCCTTGATGAATCACCGGCGATGAAAGCGCTGATCGACAGATATGAGGGCACGATGACCCAGTCGTTCGATGCTGAAGGCGCTGCCGCTTTCGCAGCCGAGTTTGACAATATGGTACGCGCTTCTGAAGAATTGCTTACGCTTGACGGCACTGATCCGCTTGTCACCGAGATTTCACCCTGGATAAAGGCGATGAGTCTTCAGGGGCGTCGCGGACAATATGCCGTCAACCTGTACAAGGCGCTTGCCGAAGGTGATGATGAAAAATTCGTGGACTCATACATAGGTTATTCCACACTCACCGACAGCGCTTCTGCCATTTCGTCACGCAATTTCGAAGGATCTATCAAAGTGGCTTACCCGATGGTAGGTACGCTTTATGCCGAACCCTTGCTTCGCCGCGCCGTGGGCAAAATGGAGGAAGCCTACCGCAAACGTTCGGATTACCGCCTGGATATTTTCCCGCAGTTGCCGCTGGAAAACGGCAGCTACCGCATAGTTTACGACGGTATGTATCTCTGTAATGCCGATGCCGGCGCCACCGGAGGGGAACCTGTATGGCAGGCGACCGAGGATGACGTGAATCCCGACCGGCAGATATGGCGCTTCACATACGAACCGCAGACCGGCAGATACAACATTGTCAACGCCAAGGACGGACGTTATCTGAATGAGGCAGGCGCTTTCGCTGTCAATCCCTACGATCCGGACTGGAATACATTCACTCTGATTCCCGACGGCGACGGATACATTATCCGTAACGGAGGAAATGGTGGTGATGCTTACTGGACCGTTACCGATGGCAAGCTCGGCAGGACACGCAATGCCGACGATAAGGCTCTGTTCCGTCTCGTTCCGGTCAAGTAATAATCTGTTTTTATAATCAAGATAGTTCCCCGGCAGGGTCACGGCGCTCAAACGCGTCGATGAAACTGCCGGGGGTTATGTTATATATAGCTGTATCGGCTGACAGCGCGTAGCTGTTTATCTCAAAGTAAGCCTTGAACGCCACGTAGAAACTGTGTATCACCTCGTGAAGCCGTATATTACGGTATACCGCCGTCACACGTGCATGTTCGTGCTCGTTATCTTCGTAAAAATGCGGCTGAACCGAAATAACCTCATTTCGGTCGTTGACTTCCAGCGTACGTGTCCATGAATGGTCGGCACCTGCCACATATATGGTTTTGTAACCCATCCATATTCCCGCCATTATAGCCGGTATCAGTACGTTGCGTGGGCGTGGCATTCCGCGACGGGCATTATATGCCATGCGGCGAAGCCATTTCCACCCCTCGATACCTATACAATTGTAGGGAACGATTTTAATTGACGTATTGCTGATATTGACCGACGAAGCCGCGTTAGCCGGTACAAACAATATCATATCCCAGTTGACACGGTTCGACAGATTATCAGTCAGCCTGGCGACATTCACATCCTTTCCTGATGTAAAGAAATATGGGTCGGCGATCACATAATAGCGTGGACGCAGAGTGAAAAATTCTTCGGAATTGGCAGCAAAATTTACTGCAAGCAGATCGGCGGTTGTTTTTTCGAGCAATCCGCTGTCGATCAATCCCCGGAGCGACGGACCGTTCCCCATTACCACCAGACGACCGTTCTCCGGAGCTTTCGGAAACACAACCGAACGGTGTGACTGCAGTATGAGTTTGCCTAACGACCGGATTGATTCAACGGTCTGAGTTATAAAATCTTCTTGTTTTGCCATTATTAACCGAAATAGTTGCAAATATACGCTTTTTTTGTGTCAGCTGTAACGGCAATCTCGTTATATTTGGTTATCTTTGCGATAGACAATTGTAAATCAATGGAACTATGGAAGGTTGGATAATCTGGATAATAATCGCTGCCCTCATGATAGTGATAGAAGTGTTCAGTCAGTTCGTATGGACATTCTGCCTTGCAATAGGGGCCATAGCAGGTATGATATGCGCTCTCTCCGGAGCCGGAATAGCCGTACAGACCGGTGTAATGGCTCTGACCTCCGTAGTAGCTTATTTCACACTCATACCGTATGTGCGCCGATGGTATGCGGGTATGTGGCGCGGTGACAAGCGCGAGGACCGCACCGGCATGGAGGCTCTGCTCGGCAGACGGGCGATTGTCACACACGATATCCGCCCCGGCGAACTCGGACGTGCCCGCATTGACGGTGACTATTGGCAGGTTCGCGCGCCCGGAGTGGATTATGTGATATGCCGCGGCGAGCACGTAGCTGTCACCGCCTACGACAGCATTATTCTTACCGTACAACCTGTTAACAACTGATATTATGTTTGCCATCATCCTCTCTGCGGCGCTTGTTGTCGTCGCTATTGCCATTATCTCTGCCGGAGTAAAAGTGGTTCCTCAATCGGAGACACGTGTCATCGAACGGCTCGGTCGCTTCCATTGTGTACTTGGTCCCGGTCTGAATTTCATAATTCCGTTCATTGACCGTCCCAAAATACTTTATTCCCGCACAGTACAGTCATCAGGTGGACGAACAGTCGTACGCATGACCTCCTCTCCGGTCATTGATCTGCGCGAACAGGTATACGACTTCCCTTCGCAACAGGTAATCACCCGCGACAACGTCACCACCGAAATCAATGCCCTCCTCTATTTCCAGATCACTGATCCCAAGAAGGCTGTATATGAGATTGACAACCTGCCTAACGCCATCGAAAAGCTTACGCAGACATCGTTGCGTAACGTGATCGGAGAACTGGAACTTGACGAGACTCTCACCTCGCGCGACACCATCAATTCCAAACTGCAGGTTATTCTCGATGAAACCACCAACAAATGGGGTGTGAAGGTGAACCGCGTCGAACTTCAGGATATCACTCCTCCCGAGAGTGTGCGTGTGGCAATGGAAAAACAGATGCAGGCAGAACGTAACCGCCGTGCCGAGATTCTGAATGCCGAAGGTGAAAAGCAATCGCTTATCCTGCGATCGGAAGGCGAACGTACTTCCAAAATCAATCAGGCGGAAGCAGCCCGTCAGTCCGAAGTCCTCCGTGCCGAAGGCGAAGCACGGGCAATCATACTGAATGCCGAAGCAGAGGCAGAAGCTATTTCGAAAATCGCGGCGGCGATCAACGCCACCAAAACCGATCCGGCAACCTACATGCTTGCCATGAAATATATCGATACACTGCGAGAGATGACTTCCGGTAAAGACAACAAGACAGTCTACATCCCTTATGAAGCGTCATCAGTTCTCGCTTCTCTGGGCTCCCTCAACACCCTCTTCAACAAACCCACCCAATAGCACCCACAAACGACGTTCAAGTATGGGCGCCGATACATCGCGCCCACATCCACATATCTCGCTTCAGGTATTAGGTCCGTTTCATGCCTATTCCATTTTTCTGCAAATTTGCAGTATTTTGGGAAAACAAACAGATCTATTGCATTCATTATCCCATCTTTGACACTTTAATCCTTAGATATAGTCTCCTTATCCTCTGATACAAAGAAGATAAGGGGACTCATTTTTTAGTCCAAATGTGTAGCACCAATTATGTCATTCCGAGAATTAATAGCCCACTCATGCAGCGAGTCAGTCAGTGCCTTGCGGGTACCCTACCTTACTGTCCGCTGAATAGTTAAAAAAACTCCTTTAAGAGTTCTACTGGTGCATATACTCTAACCGACTGTCTCTCTTCTGATTATTTTCATCGGACTCACGTTATTTATCATGAAACTTGTTTTTATAAGTTTTCTTGTGATAAATGTTACATTAAATGTTATTATTGCGATAAAATAGATAATATTTGACAAAAAGATGATGAATCAGGAATAAATATAATAAAAAAATACTATATTTGCATTTTATTATTGAGTTACATCATAAGATTTACTTTTCGTATTCACAACTTGGTATGAACAATTCTATAATATGTCATAATTGTCATTCTGAACTTGAACCAGGAATGAAATTTTGTGTTCAATGTGGCACAAAAGTAATTGATCGTAATGCAGTTCCGATGTCGTCGGAGACTAAGACTGCAGCACCGGTTAGTCCATCATCGGATGTTCACCCTGATATGAACGGTATAGAAGTCGTAAAAAATAAAGCACAGTGGAAGATTCAACCAGGAGTAATAGCCCAACGTATTAGTCCTTCCGATTTCGAAAACCTTGACAATGTTACCGGTATTAATATTCAGCAAGGTGTTACTGCTTATATTTATGTGGACGGGCAACGGGTTGCTCAGTTAAGTGGTGGAATGTACAATTTCATAAGTCAAGATGAAATAGAAAAGCTACTTAATGAAAGAGCTACACCCGGGATTATTGGATATTTAAAGAAATCCTATCATTCCCTTCTAAAGGCTGTTACCGGTAAAAGAGTAAGAGATGTTATAGAAGAAGACACCCGGGACTATAGATTAAGAAGTTATGAGGATGTCGTACGTAGGCTCCAGCCTAAATCTAATATCGAGGTGTATCTGAAAACAGATGCTCCGTTTGATGTGATTTTTGGGTCGGTAACTAATGGGGATGGTGAGAGTGTGTTCAAACCTCTGCAAATCATGTGTCATCATCTCACATCTGACGTTGCGGTGGCTTTACAGATGCAGATTGTTAATTTCAATGCTTTCATCACAGCATTTTTAGTTAACTCTAATGTAGTTTCCTGTAGACAATTAGCTGAGTATCTGACACCGTATGTCAAAGCAATACTTATGAATAAGCTCCGTAACATTGATATCGATGAGTATGGCATACCTGGAGAAGTTGTTGCGGATATCGATAGGATGCTGCAATCACATCTTTCAGTGCCGGGAGTCTCAATTATTAATGTCCGGGAAATAACTTCTTTTAATGCTGATTTTGATCGTCTGCGGACAGTTGCCGATGAATTATATATGAGCGAAAAGGAGCTTGAGTTTGCAATTCGCACAAATGATTTCCGCAACAGGTTGATGGGCGTCGAAAACGCACGGAAGATTGATGAAGCGCGGACGGCTTTAGAACTTCATAAGGCTCTTTCTGAAATAAATAAGGATAAAGTTTTGCATGATGATGAAATAGACGAATTCTACATGTTGCTCTCTCGTCAGAAAAAAATCAGAGAAGCTACTAACGATCAAGAGATTAGAGCTGCTTTGGCTGATATTGCGAAACTTGATTTGATGAAAGAAGATGAAATGGACGCGCTTACATCAGAACTTCTCACCAAGAAAAGTGAGCGCTCTGCTGTAGCGGAGATCATGATGATGCAGAGTATGGCAAATGTAGAAATGAAAAGAATAAAAATTGAAGAAGTTCTTGCCAACGAGCATCATAACCTTGATAAGACAAAACAACGCAATACCCACGAACTACACCGTAATGAGGTATTGAACGAAATTGAAATAGATGACATAAAACGCGACCATAATGCAAAAAACGCAATAAAAGATGTTGCTACAGAAACGGAGATCCTTAAAGCTAAAATGGATCAGAAAAGAATTATTGATCAGTATGACGACGGACGTTTTAATACAACTTTAGATCAGTCTAAGTTAAAAGCTGAATTAGAATTGGAATTAGAATCCAAGAGGCGGAAGATGGAGGCGGAAGAGATGGAACGTCTCAATCGCCAAAATATGGATATGTTTGCATTATGGGCAGAAGAAGATGAAAGGAAAGCTCAAAACGAGCATAAACGTAAGATTGAAGAAAAAGTCATTGATCTGCATCATGAACAGACTATGGCGCAAACCATGTCCGCTCACGAACAGGCATTAAAAGACAAGGAAATCGAAATCCGGAAGATAAGCGCTCAGATGTCTGCCCAACAATTGATGGCTGAACAAGCTTCAAAACTTGATGCGGAAGCTCAGAAGCATTTTGCAGACGCTCTCGGAGAGTCAAAGGTAAGAGAAGCTGAGAATCGTTTAAGAGAACGTCAGCTTGAAGAAGCACGCCTGCGTGAAGAAAAACTTAGAGAGGAAGCTGCTAAACGTGAGCAATTGTGGAGGGAAGAGCAAAAAAATATCTTTGGGCAACTAAGCGCGGAGCGTGATGCCATTATGAACAATATGATGGGAATCATGGGTATGATGGTAGGCGTAAAAAATAAAGCGGATGAGTATGCCGGAGAAAATAGTAAATTACAAACTCGCCTAACAGATACAGAACGTTATGTGACATTAAGGGAAGAGGAAATACATCGACTTGATGATAGGCTTCGACATGAACAGGAGCGTAACGACACTACATATTCAAATGTTCTACATCACGAAGAGAAGTTACAGAATGCCGCAATAGACGCAATTAACGCTACTTCTCCAAAAACAGAAGCCTATGTCATCTGTCCTTCCTGCCGACAAAAGGTAAAAAAATGGAAATTCTGTAGTGAGTGTGGGGATGAGCTGGATATTTAAAAAGTAAGAAATGGAAACTAATGATAAAAAGAATCCTCTGATACAGGGTGATCATAGCTCTATTGCTGTAAAAGATCTGCACAATAATGTGGACAATCACACCGATTCGCATGATGTGATCTCCAATACGACGAATAATAATACGGTTAATCAGAACAGCACTGTGATTTATAGTGGTACAACTGCTACCGAGAAGCTTCTTTCACAGCGGCGTGAAGAGTATCGGGTGTTCTGTGAAAAAAATATTGTTTCTCCAGTTATTAATCTCAACACAAGAGTAGAGCTGGACGAGATGGCATCGCGTCTTCAATTGGAGAAGACAGTCACTGAAGAAATAGAGCACTCTGTACGTATGAAACTTTCCTCGTCAGGTACCTTATCGAAGCATGAAAGGATCACTCTTGACATAGCAATGGAAGCTCTTCGCTCTGATGCCGGAAAGGATATCGTTGACAAACTGGTGGTGCTTGCAGACAAGACTGAAGACGAAGAAGTGCAGTTCTATGCCAATTTGGCACTTGTCGTTTATGATTTCCGCCGCTGTATCCAGAGGTATGAACGTAAGACTTTTGATAGTTACTGGCAGACATTCTGGACATTCTTTGCCTATAAGCGCAGTGGTAATAATCAGAAGGCAGAACTCGTGTTGACCCAGCTGGCTGCCTGGAGTGAATATCCGGAAGATCAGATAACTATGCTCAGTGGAGCCGGTTGCCTTTATGATTATTTTGTTTTAAACGGATCGGAGGGATTAAAGCGTACAGCAATAGGCTATTTAAAAAGTTGTACTTCATTTTCCTCCATGTTGGTCGAATTCAGTTCCGTACTTTCTTCTTTGACAGAGATTGAACGTCCGGTATATTTTGGCAATGATAAAGCATGGAATCTATATCTTCGCCTTTTTGGGGCAAAAGAGAAACCGGCGATTACTACATCGCCAAAGTCCTCTTCAGCACCAATCCCAAAATCCTATAATGAACCGGAGTCGAAAGGAGCAAGTGTCTATGATATAGCTCATCAGTCCAACAGGGTCTCTTCTCCCGCAGTATCAGCCTCAAAACCTCTGAATAATAATGTTAGTGCTACATCATCAACACCACATTATTCAGATAATTCCGGCGCGAACAAAAACAGCAGATGGCTCACATTTGCTATTATAGGTGTTGTTGTGGCAGGGGCTATTTATTTCATGTCTCATTCAGGGAAAGATGGACAATATTCCGGTGTGGAGAAGAATGGCGCGTTAACAGAAGCAGTAGATATTACGGATTCTGAGTCTCAGGATAATTATGGACAGAACACACACCAAACTTCCGGTATCAATAAGACTACTGGCAGTGGAAATTCTGCCAATTCGAAGAACACCAATACAGGTTCAAATTCCGGAAGCAGAAGCACAGGTAAGAGCCAGTCTGAAACTCCTGACCGGAATCCTGTAAAATCTCAGGAAACGGTTACTGGAGGTGATAATACAGGTACAAGAACTTCCGGTAATCCCGTAGCTACACCTCCCGCTCAGGTGTCGGAGTATCAGAAACAGCTTGCAGCTTTGAATGCTGGAGATATGTCGGCAGCTTGTAAATTAGGTCATATGTATCTTGACGGAGATGGTGTTAGTAAAAGTAATAAAACTGCGTTTGGTTATTTCAAGCAAGCAGCAGATGCCGGCAATGCCGAAGGAATGTATTGGCTTGGATGGTGTTACCGGATGGGACGTGGAACTCAAAAAGATCTCAATCTGGCTAAAAAGTGGTGGACTAAGGCTGCGGCTGCCGGTAATGTGCGTGCGGCAAATGATGTGAAGGAATTCGATACATTGATGTAACAACTAATAAAATGTAACTAACTATGAGAAATTTATTTAAGACATTGCTATGTGCGCTTATGGTAGCTTTGAGTATTTCGGCAAATGCATCTGAATCTCAATTTAAATTAAAAAAGGTGTTAAAAGCTGCCGGCAAGGAATTGGAGAGGGAGTGGAATGCTGCCTCGTCTGAAAGTACTTCCGCTTCAACGAGTTCTACAACCACTCGCAGAAGAGATGATGGTAGGCTAAAGGTTACAAGTGAAGTGGAGGGTATCGTTGTGAAAGTAAAAAGTTGTGTGGCTGACGATAATGATAATGTAATCATCATATTTTCTTTGGAAAATTTGAAAGATAACGAATTTATCAATCGCTTTTGGGCAGACTACTCAAAAGTATATGACGATGAAGGCAACCTCTATGAAAAATCCAAATCAATTGTTTTTGCTCCGTACAATGAGGCATTTGGTCTAAATGATATGATTAATTTGCCATCAGAAATCCCTATGAAATTTAAGATGAAAATTTCTGATGTCGATCCGGCTGCCTCCGTATTAAAAATGGTAAAAATAAATATTGGTCAATATACTGGTGATTTTAATAATAATATATATATCAAGAATCTGCCTATTACGAGACCTGGAGATTAATAAGTTTTATTTAATCTGAAATTCAATCTATTTAGAAAGATGAAAAAAATTATCACATCTATTGTATATTTACTTGCTATGGTTATTGGTATGCCTGTAATATATGCTTCAGCGCCGTATCGTAAAGACGATGGCTAAAAAGTGGTGGACCAAGGCTGCGGCTGCCGGTAATGCGCGTGCGGCAAATGATGTGAAGGAATTCGATACATTGATGTAACAACTAATATAATGTAACTAACTATGAGAAATTTATTTAAGACAGTGCTATGTGCGCTTATGGTGGCTTTGTGTATTTCGGCAAATGCGTCTGAATCTCAATTTAAATTAAAAAAGGTATTAAAAGCTGCTGGCAAGGAATTGGAGAGGGAATGGAATGCTGCCTCATCTGAAAGTACTTCCGCTTCAACGAGTTCTACAACCACTCGCAGAAGAGATGATGGTAGGCTAAAGGTTACAAGTGAAGTGGAGGGAATCGTAGTAAAAGTTAAAAGCTGTACGGCAGATGACAATGACAATGTCACCATTGTTTTTACGCTTGAGAATACGAATAATTTCACTCAGGAAGAGGTTTCTATGCGTGGAAGCTTAGCAACAGCTTACGATGATGAAGGGAATGTGTATAAAGGTGAAGACAATATAAAATTTGCCAGTGGCACAGATCAATTCTTCAGAGGGTGTTGGGTAGATCTTCCAATTGAAATCCCTACTAAATACAGAATGCGGATTTCAGACGTAGATCCTGCTGCAACTGTATTGAAGGAAGTTTTAATCCAGTTGGATCAACCACTCCACACTGATCAAAAATTCCAAGGAAAAATCTATTTAAGGAACGTGCCTATCACCCGACAGGGTGATGAGTAGGATCTCATACGATAAAATGATAAAATTTTGTCCCGAGTGTGGTACCCGACTATTGCATAAAGGTTCTTTCTGTCAGGAATGTGGTTGTAAACTACCTAATACCGGGACAGAAGGAACAGATGCAAAGGTTGCAAAGCCGGAGGACCCACATATTAACACTGTTGATGGTTTTGGAACTGTAGATCATATAATCCGAACGGAAGCAGATATTGTTAGTCCGGATTTGAAATTTATAAGCAAATCTTTTGGTCCGTGTAATTTTGATATTGAGGATTTTGATGTTATTTTTTGCGGTTTTGAGGAAATGGAAAGTTTCCTTTCCGAAATGCGCAAACGGTATGGGAACGAACTATATGACGGGTTGTTGAAGGAACTGAGACACCACACATACAACTATGTAGATTACGCTGCTCCAATAATTGAGCAGGGTAACTACCCTTCGAGCTTCACACCTTTTCTTACTAATGTCCGGAAATTTTTCGAGAGGACGGTGAACGGACTTAAGAAAAGAGGTGAAGTCGATTATATTGCTAATATTCGTCAATTCTCGCTGTTAATCAGGATTATCGACATAATAAATGGCGGGAATTACAACAAAGAATTTCTTTACGAATCACTTCCTGCTAATAATCCAAGTCCGAATTTACAACGAGATAAGAACCAGACTAATGTCCGCAATGCCGACATTAGGGATAAAAGACCCTCATTGCCAGTGAGAGGTGAAGATGCACCGGATTTTAAAGATCAGATTGAGTCTTTGGAAAAAGATCTGGCAAGCCATAAGCCGGCTCTAAAAATCAATGACTATGATCCATCCATAGACTATGTAGAGGAACTTGACAAATTGATAGGTCTTCAGGGTCTCAAAATGCAGCTTATTATGTTCATGGATAATTTTAGATTGCAATTATTACGCCAGAAAGAACATCCTGAACTAAAAACGAGTGCTTCATTCAATTGTGTTTTCAAGGGAAAACCCGGAACAGGAAAAACTACTGTGGCACGACTTGTGGCAGGACTGCTGCGGCAAAATGGAATAATATCCGGAGGACGTTGTGTGGAAGTTGATGCGTCCTCGCTTGTTTCCGGATGGATCGGTTTTTCGGCTAAAGTAACAACTCTTGCTGCTTATAAGGCGATGGATGGCGTGCTGTTCATTGATGAAGCTTACGCGCTTATGAATAACTTTGAAAACAGTAGTGGATCAGGTCCCGGTAAAGATGTGATTGATGCACTCACACCTATTATGGAAAATCACCGTGACAGATTACTCGTCATTATAGCAGGGTATGATAAAGAAATGGATGAATTTCTCAAAGCTTCTAATACCGGATTCCCCTCACGCTTCAAATCTGTCATGCAGTTTGAGGACTATAACGCCAATGAAATGACAGAAATATTCTGTCAGATGGCAAAAGCGGAATTCTATGTGGTTGGCAAAGAAGAGCAGAAGAGAATTCGTTTTTTATTTGATTATATCTACCGCTCAATTCCTTTCTTACCTGCCTTTGCAAATGCTCGTACCGTGCGCAATGTATTCGATCAGGTTAAACAGCGGGCATCTCAGCGTATGCTTAAAGATCCTGATTGTGATCATGACTTGATAACTATGGATGATGTCACACTTAATGAAGAAGAAATCAGAACGGCTCTCGGTCATTTTTAGTTTTGATCGAAAAAAAATAGACTTAAGAAATTAAATTCACAGGAGGATGGATTTTAAAGAAAGGATGGAGCAGATGAGGCGTGATATGGAACGCCGACGTCTTGAAATGAATCAACGTATAGGGTCTTTTCGGAGTTCGTTAAATGCGTTAGGTCTACAATCGCAGAATAATATAGACAATGAAACATCAGAGTCCGATCTGATCAGCAGTAGCCCATCAAATTCCGGACAAGGTTGTCAGGATGATGATCAACGATCGTCAAGTCCCCTCCGGCATCATACGGGTCTTGAAGACGAGTCAGAGACTAAACTGGCAATGTTTGAAAGACTCTATCCGAGTTATGACTATGATTCCAAAACTTCCTCATTCGATTCATTCGGGTATTCTGATGTTGATTTTTCACCACTTATAAACCTCTTGTCCGGAATAGGAGAAATAGAATTATATGAGGCTTTACATCGAATTTACTCAGAACTATATTCAACTCCATTAGACAAAGAAAAGTCTGTTTACGGTGATTATATCAGACTGTTTAAGGATGAAAGAGTAAGGAAATATCTTAATAGATACCTTAATGATATAGATGTTGTAACAAAGCAGCTGAAATCAATAAGGATGATGCGTAATTCTGCCAATCACAAAGGCATCATAACAAAGGATCTTTTCAATAAATTTTTCCACAATCATTATGTGCCTTTTTTCAATGACACCATTCCGGCGCTGATTCAATTAAAGAAAAAGACTCATTCAAAATCGTTAGAAAATTCAACTTATTCTGATAAGCATTGTTTCCCGAAGTCAGCTGTATGCAAGACAGATGATGAATATGGTAAAATGCTTGATTCCCTGTTCGCAAGTTATAAAACAAAGGATCAAGTAGAGGAGAAGAAACTGAATATATGTATTGTCTGGACTAATACGAAAAAACTTACTGTTAAATATAATGCCCGTGAACACGCAGGCTGTCAGGATTTTATAAAGGCATTTATTGCTAATTTTAAAGTCCCCGGGATCAATTATATACTTTTTGATGCAGCAGATCCCGCATTTGAAAAGTATATAATGACTGATGACAGTTGGCAAGGACATCATGCAATGCTTCAGAAATTTCGGGATAGCGTTTTAGGCGGTTTGGGAATCGATTACCCGGTATCATTGTTTATTATAGGTGGTGATGATGTGATTCCTATGCCTGAAGTAAGTAATCCGGTATCATATTCTATCCATGCTATTGGAGGAATGGTTCTTGAGAACAAAATTGAAGTGGATTGGCTGTACTCATTCCCGAAAAAATTTGTCAATCTTGACGTGGACGGTTGTGTTTCAGTTAATGATCTTTCGTTAGCATCACCGATGTTCTATGTGAGTCGTTTGCCTCTGGAGTCGGGGTTGATGGAAACCGATTTGGAAGCTGATATATGTGGATATTTTGCAAAAGCAAAGCCATTTCTTGATAACGATATTTCAGTGGAAAAAGTCGGAGCTGTGGCGATGGAGACCTGTAAGATTATTATGGATAATACTATTAAAGGTTTTCCACGATGTGATCTAAAGAAATTTGAAGATGCTTATCAATTCAATAATTCCTTTGTAAGTCCAAAAATTATTCTTGAAGATAATGGTAGTAGCGTCGATAGGTCAGTCATAAATAAATATGTTGATACTATACGCGAGTGTGATATGATAACATTTGATCTTCACGGTGGTCCGCAACCAGGTAATCCTGATTATAGTGGCGAATCAGCCGATGGGGAAAAAAAGTTTCCTAAAGCGTTCTCTAAAAGCATACTTTCCGGGGCAAAGACAAAGATTATTGTCCCCATCAGTTGTTGGGGCGCAAGATTTATAGGTTATCGACGTGATAATTCGATGCTTCTGTATTCCATGTATAATACCGGTGCCCTGCTTTTTATGGGTTCATGTAGGATCGCATACGGTTCTAAAGATGAACGTGGACCGGAGTTGCGATTTGGGTCATGGATTATGAGACTTTTCATGAAAAACCTTTTAACAGGGATTCCTGCGGGAGAGGCATTGTATCGAGCAAAGGTCGAATATCTTACTAATCATTCGGAAGGTACTGTGCATGATTTTCTGACTGTACAACAATTTAATCTTTTCGGTGATCCGATGTTGAGAGTAAAGCCTTGCTTGTCTATCAGACAAAATGATTTGGATTCTAATGTCGGATTATCATTACCGGATTTTTCATGGAGCGATTATAAATATAGTGAGCGATGTATATATGAAAAGGCATCCGGATCGGGTTCTGTTCTTGATCGGGTAAGAACACTCGTTGATGCCAATCTCGATGACATTCGTTCGCGGATGAATGAGATTCTTTATAAATATTATAAGATCCCACCTGAAAATTTACAAAGAATTACTCGATATATAACTGGTAAAGGTAATATGGGGATGCGGTTTGTTTATTCTCAGGATGGTGATTATCCTGCAAGCCTAATGGCTTATTCAGATGCTTCCGGTAATCTTAAGGATGTGATATATACATTTTAATTTCATAAATGTGTTATCTTAGCATGATGCAGGTGAGGGTGCGGCCGGAAGCGGTGCCAAGACGCCGTGCCGAGAAAAAGCGGTGATGATCACAGTATGAACATAGTCCGCTGCGAATTATGTTTTCGGATCGCACACCGGACGAAATCAAAGCATAACTGACCGCCTCACGCAAATCGACGTGCGGTCGTTCGCCATATCGGCGCGAAATCACTTTTCCACCTGTCAGGCGGTTGACATCAGAGAATTGCGCGGCAACCTCTTCTCCTACCTCAAAACAATTCATACAAATCGACGGTCCGAGGGCTGCATGTATCCGTTCAGGATCGGCTCCCGCCGAAACCATTGCCTCCACCGTACGAGCGGCGATTCGTGCCACCGTGCCTTTCCAACCGCTATGGAAAGCCCCTATTACATGCGCTACAGGATCGTAAAGCACACCCGGCACACAGTCGGCTGTGTGAATGCACAGTGCGAGTCGCGGCACATCAGTGACCAGCGCATCCACACCTTCAAGCGACGGGATATTCGCGGGATTACGTATTACGGCAACTTCCGATGAATGTGTCTGACGCGGTATTATGAGATTCCGGAGCGGAATGTCCAGGAACCGCGCAAGCTCTGCACGGCAATGCGCCACATGGTCAGCCTCATCGCCCGTGTAATCACAAGTACTGAAGCCAGAATACGGAGTTCCGGGGCAACCGCTTCCCCGCATCGTAGAGAAAGCGGTTGCCCCGGAAGGCAAATACAATTCAATAAAATCCATTATTTATCGTCATCCACAGAATTTTCGTAATCCCAGGCGTCTCCTTCTTCGGGTCCATCCCAGTCACCTTCTTCATCCCAGTCCTCTTCGATATACTCTTCTTCGTCGTCAGCCGGCTGCAGATCGGGATTCTCAAATATAAATTCATCCTCTTCGCGGACACGATGATGTCCGTCAAGCGGACGATGAGTGATGGCAGGGGTCGCAATCTGATTCCGTTCATCGGTGATAGCTCCCCACAGTACATCTTTAAGCTCGGTAAGTCCCTGACCGGTCACTGCTGATATGAACACTACCGGAATATCATCGGGAAGTGTGGGACGGATCTCGGCTATCAGTTCGTCATCAAGCATATCGCATTTCGACACTGCGAGTACACGCTGCTTGTCCATGAGCTGCGGATTGAACTTCTCGAGTTCGCCGAGAAGTATTTCATATTCGGCGCGGATATCGGCAGCATCCGCAGGAACCATGAAAAGCAACACCGCATTACGCTCGATGTGACGCAGGAACCGGAGACCAAGTCCTTTGCCTTCACTCGCACCTTCTATAATACCGGGTATGTCCGCCATGACAAACGACTGGCGATCGCGATATTCGACGATGCCGAGCTGCGGTTCCATGGTGGTGAACGGATAATCGGCTATCTTGGGACGTGCCGCTGATAAA
>CAZKSF010000029.1:15792-30912 GCA_964555405.1 uncultured Bacteroides sp. | reverse complement strand
ATGGCAAACGAAGAATTGATTAAAGAAATTATGGAACGTGCACAATCCGAGGAGGGTCAGCGAATGGCTGACGAAACCTTTGCACATTTGAAAAACGGAGAGATGACGCCTGGCAGACAGGTGCTGGAACTAAATAGAGAGGACATTATGAAAGTTTTGAAAGTGTCCTACATTGCCGAGCGTTTCTTTGGCCGCTCGCGTTCATGGTTATGCCATAAGTTAAATAATGATATGGTGAATGGAAAGCGGGAAGGATTCACTTTAGACGAGCGTAAAAAGCTAAAAAGTGCTCTTGAAACTATCGCGAGCGAGATTCAGAAATTGTCGGATAATTTGTAGTTAATTTCTCATCGTTCATCTACATAATCCGACCGGGCAGACCGATAGACCAACAAAGTCAGCCGGGCTTTTTTTGAAAACAAATTGTGTATTAGGGAGAAGGCAAAAGAGTTTTTAGAGCGGTTACGGGTCAGTTCATAGGTTCGTTCAACGGTTCGAGCATTAATTCCGTAGTGGCAGCCGCTTCCGCTTCCAGGCGCTTCTGCTCTTCCAAGCGCTGTTGCTCTTCCAGGCGTTTCTGTTCACGCTTTTCGAGCCACTGTTGCCGAAGGAGCTCTTTCCGTTCAGCTTTCTTCTTTTCGTATCGCTTGTAAAAAGGAAAAACAAATAACAAACCGATGATTAAAGGCACCAAGTTGATGATGCATAACAATACTAAGCAAATAACATAAAAATAATATAATAGAGTCCCGCGTGGCGGTATATACATACCTGGTTTCCATGAAAAATACTCATGGGGAGTAAATGGTAATGAGAAAGTTAAAAATATACTTATAACAGCGACATTAGCCCAAATATATGTCGCGAGCGGTGCACTTCGGAATGTTTCCCACAGTAAAGAAAAAAAGTCTCCCACAATTAACAGGATTAAAATTAAACTGATGCAAATATAACAAAAAGTAATGAAGTAAGCAAATAAATAAAGCATTATGTCAACGGTTCCATAAGTTACATATCAATGAGTGAGAATAATAGAAACAATCGATTTTGAATTGGTTCATGAGGAATAATTTTGTCGAATACATCACGCTGACATGCAATTTGGGATAAATGATAGAGACAGTGAGAGTAAGAAAAGATTTTTGCTATATAACGAAATTGTTATACCTTTGTATTGCTAAATCTAAAGAATATAACACATTGTTCATGAAAGTAAGTATTGAAAAACAATCAGATGGCACATATATTGCCTATAACACTGATGGAGACCACTGTACTCTTATAGGTACAGGTGATACAGTAAAGGAAGCAAAAGAAGATTTCAATAATTCCATTGAAGAGGTAAAAAGTGATTACATTGCCCGTGGTGAAAAGATCCCCTTAGAGTTTTCAGATACTGTAGAATTTTATTTCGACTTATCTTCACTATTTGAGTATTACTCTATGTTCAACGTGAGTGCACTCGCCCGGTATTTAGGCATTAACTCCAGTCTTATGCGTCAGTATCGATCAGGAGCGGCACAGATCTCCGAAAAACAGCTTGAAAAGATTGAGACAGGGATTCATCGTCTTGGCTCAGAATTGAGTGCTCTTCGTCTTGTTTGATTTTAGCAGTCCATTTCATTACAAGAGTGTTCAGCTGCCCGATTGACCGGTAAAGTCAGTCGGGCTTTTTTTGAAAACAAATTGTGTATATAAGCGAGAAGGTAAAAAGAGTTTTTAGAGCGACTACGGATCAGTTCATAGGTTCATTCAACGGTTCGAGCATTAATTCCGTAGTGGCAGCCGCTTCCGCTTCCAGGCGTTTCTGCTCTTCCAGGCGTTTCAGCTCACGCTTTTCAATCCACTGTTTCCGGAGGAGTTCTTTCCGTTCAGCTTGCTTCTTTTCGTATCGGTTGTCAAAATATCTATAGAAAGGATATATAATCAACAATGCCACAGGCAAAAGATTGATTATGCACATCAGGATAAGGATAGCATATTGGAGTAATAAAGAAATGTTCCAGGTGGAGGGGTATATGGTCCCTGTTTCCAGAATAAATACTCTTGCGGGACACACATAAGACATACCCAAAAGAATATAAATATAAGAAAAAAATCAACCCAAAAAAATGTCATGAAAGGTGATTCTCTGAAACATTCCCACAGCCAAGAAAAAAGTCTCCCATAATTATCAGGATTAAAATTAAACTGATGCAAATATAACAAAAAGTAATGAAGTAAGCAAATAAATAAAGCATTATGTCAACGGTTTCAATAAGTTACATAACAATAAGTGTGAGTAATATAATCAGTCACTTTATTTTGAAATAAATGTGTCCGAAAAATTCGCATAGTAAGAAAAATATTACTAACTTTGCAGAGTATGGCAGGCAATCTCGACAAGTTAAAAGACATCCTACTTTATTTAAAGTGGGGAAATATATCAAAGGATTATTTCGGGTTTTCAAGAGGCTGGATATACCAACGGCTCAACGGGTATGACGGCAACGGTAACCTGTCAGAGTTCACTGACTCGCAAAAAGAAATACTGCGTGAAGCGTTGAGAGACATTGCGAAGAAACTGAACGAAACCGCAGACAGCATATAGCTCTTATTGGTTTAACTACAACTACATCTACGGACACGTTAAAGAGCTGCGTGTTCAGCAGCCCGATTGACCGGTAAAGTTAGTCGGGCTTTTTTTGAAAATAAACTGTTTTCAGGCTCCCGCCAATGACGATTCGACCTACAGCGGTCAGGCAGAAAACTCCGGAGCCTTCACATTTGACGAGACAGGTCTTTCAAACGGTGTAACCCCGGCAGCATAAGCCATGGCACGGATTGAGGTAATCATAAACGGCAAGCATTACCCCTGCTATGCGACAGCAGGGGCGATGCTTCGGTTCGCGGAGAAAACCGGACGAGAGGTTCATGAAATGCGTCCGGGATTCACCGACATGGTGACGTACCTTTGGTGTTGCGCGTGCTCATCGTGTGCCAGGGAGAAAGTAGAGTTCGATATTCCGTTACAGGAATTCGCGGACTGTCTGAGCGTAGAGGAATTGTCGGCGATGCAAAAGGAAATCGAAGAAAGCATCAAGGATGTGACGGAAGAAAAAAAAACTACCTGAGCATATATGAGCTGATGGGAATAGCCGTGGGGTGTGTTGGAATGAGTCGTGAGTCATTCGAGCGCAGCACCCCTCAGGAACTTGAAGCGATCATCGGCGCGTGGGGACGGCGGGAGCAGAACCACGAGCGGCAGGAATGGGAACGAACACGACTGCTTGCCTGCGTAGTAGTGCAGCCGTTCATCACCGAACGGCTTACCCCCCGGAAGCTGATCCCGTTACCGTGGGACGACCAGGGCGGAGAATCGACCGTGAAAGAGAACCTGACAGTAGCGGAACGTCGCGAGAAGGCAAAAGAGTTTTTAGAGCGGTTACGGGTCAGTTCATAGGTTCGTTCAACGGATCGAGCATTAATACCGTAGTGGCAGCCGCTTCCGCTTCCTTCCGTTTCAGTTCTTCCAGGCGCTGTTGCTCTTCCAGGCGTTTCTGTTCCTCCAGGCGTTTCTGCTCACGCTTTTCGAGCCACTGTTGCCGAAGGAGTTCTTTCCGTTCAGCTTTCTTCTTTTCGTATCGCTTGTCAAAAGGAAAAACAAACAACAAACCGACGATTAATGGGACCAAGTTGATTATGCACCACAATACAAAGCAAAAAACATAAAAACAATATGATAAAGATCCGCGTGGGGGGATATACATCCCTCGTTTCCATGAAAAATATTCATGGGGAGAAATTCCTAACGCGAAAGTGAAAAATATACCTAAAACAGCTACATTAGCCCAAATATATGTTGCGAACGGTGCTTCCCGGAATGATTCCCACAGCAAAGAAAAAAAGTCTGCCATAATTATCAGGATTTAAATTTAACTGCTGCAAATATAACAAAAAGTAATGAAGTAAGCAAATAAATAAAGCATTATGTCAACGGTTTCAATAAGTTTTGTAGTTCAAACGAAAGGTAACGGATTTTCAGAGCTGACCCTGAATGCCGAATCACTCCGTAAAGTGATGACCATGAACATAAAGGAGGCAGAGCGACTTGAAAGCAAGATGTTCCGTCTTGCTGCTGCGACTACTGCATTGCAGGGGGTCACCAATTCTGTATCCGGAATAAAGAAAACGTTGACAGATCTGACAGCCGAAAGCGAATCGTTCACTCAGGCAATGCGTGCGGCAAATACAATGGCAGGGCGTGATGAGTCGGGATTCCGACAACTCAGGGAGGAGGTAACGGAACTTTCACATGAGATACCGGTAGCTCGCGATCTGCTTGCAAAAGGACTTTACCAGACAATAAGCAATGGTGTGCCAGAGGACAACTGGATAAGCTTTCTGGAGAAATCGTCGCGTGCGGCAGTCGGTGGTATGGCAGACCTGGAAAAGGTTGTGGGTGTCACCTCCACAGTGATCAAGAACTATGGGATGAGTTGGGAAGAAGCAGGCGCGATTCAGGACAAAATACAGCTTACAGCCAAGAACGGTGTGACATCATTCGAGCAGTTAGCGCAGGCATTGCCTCGTGTGACCGGAAATGCCGCCACACTCGGAGTAAGCATTGATGAACTCATGGCAACCTTCGCCACACTCACCGGAGTGTCGGGTAACACGGCAGAAGTATCGACTCAGCTTGCAGCAATATTCACCGCTTTGGTCAAGCCGAGCAGCGAAGCCGCAAAAATGGCAGCGGAGATGGGCATTCAGTTCGATGCCGCAACCATAAAGGCAGCAGGCGGACTTCAGTCATTCCTGATACAGCTGGATCAGTGCGTCAAGGAATATGCTGCAGCATCCGGAACGTTAGAGCAGGAGGTGTACGGCAAGCTGTTCGGCAGTGCCGAGGCGTTGCGCGCCTTAGTTCCATTGCAAGGTGAGTTGGCATCGAAATTCACCGAGAATGTCGCGGTAATGTCGGAGAGTGCGGGTACAATCGACGGCGCTTTCGAACAGATGAGCACTGGAATAGAGGCATCGATCCAGAAAACTATAAATGGATTGAGCGAGTGGTCCGACAGGTTTGCTGACTATATGTCCCGCTTTATTCCTCCTCTCGATGCAGCAGAACGGTTTTCATCGCTTGCTATGAGTATGACATATCTTGTCATGGCGATGATACGGTTTCATAGATTTGCTACCTTTCACGTACACTTTTCAAAAATTGCAACTGCAGCCTCATTCCTCGGAATAAGAACGAAGAACCTGGCAAAAGCTTTCATAATTTTGGGTGGTCAGTTAAGAAACTCGACAATCAGTCTCAGAGCATTTACGGCAGTATTCAGGTTAACCGGAATCGGTCTTGCCATATATGCTCTGTCAATGGCGATAGATTATCTCACGGGGTCACTCGGTTCGGCAACCGATCAATTGGAGGAAGCGACCGACGCCATGTCACAGCTGGAGGACGGAACCGAAGAATATTCCCGTGCCGCTGCCGATGCAAAAGTGAAGATCGACGGACACATAAAGTCGTTGCGCGACCTCATCCAGACTCAAGGGGACGAGACCAAAGCCGTGAAGCAGATGAACGACGAGTACGGCGAGATGTTCGGAAAGAAGGAGAGTGCCAAAGAGTGGTACGACACCCTCATACGCAACAGCGAGCGTTACGTGCGGCAGATAGGATATGAAGCACAGATGCGCTCACTCGCATTCGCACAGGCTCAGAACGAAATCGACCGACAGCTTGCAGCCGAAAGGAAAGCGGAATGGGAAAGAAACAACCGCGACAAAATGCGTCGTGGCAAACGCGACATTGTTACCGGCACATTCAACTGGTACAGCAAGGACGAGGAATGGAAGGAACTCGATAAGGCATGTACGGATCTGGCTCAGGCAGGATCGGAGCTGGAGAAGCGCATCAACGCCGTAACGGGCAAGATGTCGGAGCTGGCATCCACCGGGGCAGGGTCAATAAAAGTCACCGCCGAGTTAAAGATTGATGAAATGACCCTAAAGCAGGTAGAGGATGAGATCAAGAGCGTGACCGATGATCTGAAGAATACTACCGATGCTACCCGTATCCGGGAACTGAGAATCGAATATGAGAGATTGGTCATCCGTAAAAATGTCCTTGAAAAGCAGACCGGACTCGGAACAAGCAGCTCCAGAACAAGCAGCTCCAAGACCACACAAAATAATTTGCCCGAGCGCCCGGCATCGCTGATCACTCTTGAGAATTACGATCAGGAGATACGCTATCAGGAGACAATGCGTCTGAAAGTGTCGGCTGACCAGATCGCCGCATACGATCAGGAAATAGCCCGGCTCAAGCAGATGCGCGCCGAGATGGAGCGTGCTGCATTTATACCGTTGGAGCCGGATCAGATCAGCACTTATGCGGAGCTTGACTCGGATCTGGAATACTGGCAAGAACTGCTCAAGAACACCACCGGAGCGGAACGGCAGGCAGCTCAGGAGCGCATCAACGCACTCGAAGCGGTGCGCCGCAAATGGGACGAGGATCTTGCCGCGATGAAAGAACCGGTCAGCCTGGTCGATGCAAACTCCATAGCCGCATTGGATGAAGCTATCGGGATACTCGAAGCGAAAATTCAGAGAGCCGGAGCCGATGAGATAGCCGTGTATGAGAAAACACGCCTGGCATTCGAGCGCAAACGCAAGGCACTTGAAAGAGGAATCGAGATTCCGACGATGATTCAGGAAGCCGAGGAGATAAACGAACTGACCGGGAAGGAATACCGGATAAAGATCCGGGGAATCGGTTTCGAAGAGCTTACCGAAAAAATACGGCAGCTGCAGCGGATGCTCAACGATGTGGAGAATCCGGTGACAGCCACACAGCGCAAGGAAATAGAAAGCCTTATAGAGACCTACAGGCAGTGGCAGCGCGACTCGATTGATGCCTTTGCCACGGTAAGGGAAGGCTGGTCGGGAATCGAAGGCATGGGCGGAGGAATACAGAGCATCACCGATGCCCTCCACGGACAGCGTAACGCATGGGAGATGACCACCGGAGTGATCAACGGCGCCCTGCAGGTGTTCGACGGCGTGATGAAGCTGGTAGACATATTCAAGATGCTGTTAGGATTGTCAGCCGTGCAGGTAGCAGCCAACAAAACGGAGACCGCCTCGTATGCGGGACTTGCAGCAGCCAAGACCATCGCCGCACATGCCGCGATACCGTTTGTCGGCACATCCACGGCAGCGGCGATGATAGCGTTGCAGCAGACCATGATAGCGGCGGCAGGCGTGCCGAAATTCGCGCAGGGAGGTATAGTGTCCGGTCCGACTCTGGCACTTGTCGGAGAGTATGCCGGCGCCTCATCCAACCCCGAGATCATAGCACCACTCGACAGGCTCCAGGATATAATTGCCGGAAGCGGCAATGCAGCGGGGGGAACGGTGCATGTGACCGGAAAATTCAAACTGACAGGTTCGGATCTGGTAGCGGCTATAGCCAATACGACCCGTATAGGGAGCCGGAGCGGACGCAGGTCGAACATCAATATTTGACGTAGATGGAGATAAGAGGAGAATTCGACAACAGGAAGGGTAGCCGGATAAAGGTGACATTCCGGTGTGAGGGAGAGGGAGTGCGCGAAATCGGATCGCGCGCATCCGGAATATTCTTCACATCGACATCGCCCGTAACGGTAGAGTCGAGCGTGAACGACACGTTTGATGTCCTTCTGCAGTCGTCGGCTACCGTAGCGCTGCTTGTCAGAGACTGGATACCGGAACTGTTCACGGGGGATATCCGTGATGTGTCGGTGACGGTGACGGCTGACGGAGCGACCGTATTCACCGGATATGTCGAGCCACAGACCTACTCTCAGCCCTATAATGAAACGCTCGATGAACTGACCATAAACTGCATCGACATGCTGTCGGCGCTACAGTACCGGAAATATGCCGGGATAGGATCGACCGACGGCGATTACGACATAATCCGCGGTTCGGCACGCATGAGGAGTTTCCGCGAACTGATATGTGACATCCTCAGCTCGATTACACCCGGTGACACCACACCGCGGATCATGTACGACGGAAGCCGTAGCAGAGCCGACGGAGGGGATATATTCGCGCTGACGGTATCGGAACTGCTTTTCCTCGGCGACAACGAGGATGAGGTGTGGGCACAGCAGGAGGTAATAAAAGAGATCATGCGATATCTCAACCTTCATGTCGCGCAGGAGGGCACGGACTTCATGATATTCGACTGGAGCACGCTGATGAGCGGACAACCGACAGTGTGGATCGACCTGATGACCGGAGAGAGCGAGATCCGGCAACAGTCGGTTATCACTCTTGCCAATTCCAATGTCGAAGGGATGGAAACACAAATATCGGTAGGGGAGACCTTCAACCGTATAAGCGTGCGCAGCGATGTACGCAGTATAGCCCGGGTGATCGAATCGCCGCTCGAAAGCGAGTCGCTCACATCGCCGTATACCAACAAGCAGAAATATATGACCGAAATATCATCGGACGGAGAGGGAACCAGGGCGCTGAATGCCTTCTACCGCATGGTGGTGGCTGACGGCAAGGATGTGGACTATGAGAACGCTGTGATGACCGACTGGTATATCCGGGTGAAAGATAACAAGCAGTGGAGGTTCACCGACAACGGAGATGTCAGCAGCGATGTGATAGCATCCAACTGCATCGACAACCGCGACCAGCAACGGCTACCGATGCTGATGGCGACGAAACGGTGCGCCGCCCTGGTGTCGTTCGGGAAGGTAGAACGGAAAATCGGTATTCATGACGACAATTCCCCGGTGTCGCGTGTGGAGATGGAGGATCTGCTTGCCGTGTCGGTGAACGGCAACTGCAACGACACGGAGACAGGAGCACGACCGAACGAAGAGGATCTGAGGGCAGACGCGCCGCTGGCAGTGTACCGGGGCAACGCTTCGGGCGGAGTCTATTCGCCGGCTGATCCGACAGTCACCAATTACATAGTTCTTTCGGGACGGGTGGTTCTGAATCCGGTGATGGAGGAATCGGCATCATACACCACACTGTACGATCATCGGGCGACAAACATAGAATTTGCCACTCACATCGAGCGCCTGGTACCGAGCCGTGTCAACGGTGACGGACGGTTCTACACCCGCAAGTGGTGGAAAGCTGACACGCCACGGAGCGCCGCGGAATGGAACCGGGATGCAACCGGCGGACTGTTACCGTTCACCGGAACCGGTCCGGAGCTGTACGAATTCAAGTATTCGGCGATCGGCGACGGCAACGACACTGTGTCGAAAGTAGCGGTGATAGCCTGCATGCTCGTCATCGGCGACAAATGTGTGGTGGAGACCGGTACAGACGGCAATACCTCCGACTACGAGTGGCGCACGTACAAGACACGCCAGGAGTGTGATTCGGATGACGAATACTATGCGCAGAGCTTCACCATAGGCATCAATCCCAAACTCGGCGACAAGCTGATCGGCACTGAATTCGATATCCAGAACAATATCGACTACACATTGGGAATCGATGCGGAAGGGACAGCCATACCGATCAGCCACGAGGACAATGTGAGCGGAGCGGTAACATTCATGATACTCGGACCGGTCAACACCATATGGGATGAGATCACCCGCCGTCACGGCACATGGTTCCGGAGGACGAAATGGAGTTCGACAAGTATTCCGTTGCTCGCGCATGTGAGCGCGATACTGGTGAAGTCGTTCGAGGTGAAAGTGTACACCGACAACGGACTCATCGAGAACATCGAAGAGAATGACCTGGTGTATATGAGCGACACCCGGGAAAAATTCGTCAATGAACGCGATGACATAACCATGAGGCTTACCAGCGCCCTGACCATGGATGAATGTCGCGAACTCGGAGTGTCGGCAACACCCAATCTGTCGACCCCTGCAGATCCTTCGACCGGATCGGGGGTGACGATGATACGTGACACCAGGAGCGATGAAACAGCCAAGCCGGAGCAACTCTATGTCGATGCCTACTGGCGTGAATACAGCAGTCCGCGCATAGAGATGAGTCAGCCCGTGCGCGACGGTACGGCATCAGTGGGCTATGACACCTTAGTGATTCATCCGGCTATGAAAAACCGGAAATTCTATGTTACCGGCGCTGACCGTGACCTGATGGAAGGAACCACAACACTTAAACTGAAAGAAACATGGGACTGATTGATGTACGCATAATAAAAAAGAGCAAGACAACCGTTACCGGCGGCGTGACGGGTACCCCTCAGCCATCGGGAGGAGGAAGCACCGACGAGGCACGGTACGCACTGGAGGCTGCTCATGCAGCAGAAGCGGATCACGCAAAGAATGCCGACAGGGCAAAGGAAGCTGATCACGCTGCATCAAGCCGGGATCTGGATCCTGACTCACCGGTGCGCGATGAGTTTCTGAACAAGACTAAACCTGACCGCACGCCTCACGCGTTGTCGGTTGGCGATACATTCACTGCCGAGAAGGGTCTCAGATCCGGCAATTATGTGAAGGGATTCAGCGGCGCTGCAATTGACGAGGCAGGAAACGCCGAAGTCGAAAGCATTGTGTCGCGCAGTTACCTGAAAGTGCGTGAGCTGATATACAACCGGCTCAACGCTCAGGAAGGCGACACGACGTTCTCTGATTTCGGAACCATCGATCAGCTGACCGGAAACGAGGACGGAACATTTGCGGCTCACCTGCGCAAACGCTGGGACGGAGACTTCACGGCATTTCAACCCGGCGATATAGTGTATGGCTATGTGAATGATCTGAATCGCGCGGACAATCCGGAATATTACAGGGTGTGGGCATGGATCCGTGAGGTAGACCGGGGCGAGAACACGCTGACACTGTCGGTGTATCCCGATGCTGATGTTCCGGCAGGGAAGAATTTCCCGCCTGCCGAGGGAATGATCATATCGCGGTGGGGTAACAATATCGAGCCATCCGCGGATACGTATGCCAATCCTGACTATGCCGGGAGCGTGATCGAGAAGCGCGGCGACAAGTATGTGAACATACGTCAGAGCACATTCTTCATCAGCTGCGACAACGGCAACCTGGTCGAGCTGATGGGAGTGAACCATCCTATACTCAAGCCGGGCAATTACGGCACGGTGTTAGGCAGGATCCCGGAAGGGCTGCTGGACGAGGAGACGGAAAAGCTGATCAATCCCGATCAGCCGTATCTGTATGCGCGAGGCATACTGGTGCAGGATCTCATCCGTATCAACTATCAGGGGTTGACAGTGCGTACACCGAATTTCCGTGGTGAATGGGATGCGGAGACGGCAGCATCGGATGACGCATATTACCGGATGGCTGATGACATTTCGGATGTTACAACCCGGAAAGGTATTCTGTGGCAATGTGTAGTCAGCCATGCTTCGCCGGCAGAACCGTCGGAGAGCAATCCGGACTGGTTGCGGCTTACGGCGAAACCGGTTGCGGACTGGCGTATAATCCCGTCGGTGAATGTGGTGTATATCCGGCAGGAGACTTTGTCGACCGACACGCTGGAATGCACGGTGCGCCACTATGACGCTGACGGCACGACCGATTATACGACACCGGAGGCGCTGGACGCCAAGGGTGTGAAGCTGATGTTCTCGATGGACGGAGTGAGTTATGCCGAGTTCTGGGTGCGACAGGGCGCGACGATCGCGGATCTCGACTTAGGTGACGGAAGCGGACAGCTGGAAGTTGGCGGCAACAATGTGCCGTGGCTGGAGATAATGGATCACATATATCTGTATGTGACGGACGCGCTGACCGGCGAAGTGCTGACGGCTTACACGGTTCCGGTGGTGCGTGACGGCGTGGACGGCGAGAGCGTGCGCGGCGACTTCACATCAATAGTGTTCAGGCGATCGGATGTGGATCTGACAGTGTATGACACACCGACGGGAGGAAGTTACGACAACCCTATACCAGCCGGAGGGAGATGGAGCGACGGCATACCGGCGGGCACAGAGCGGATATGGTCGAGTTCGCGCATTTTCCGCGGCGACGGCAAGGCGACTTCATGGAGCGCGCCGCGGCTGATGGCAGACACGCAGGATTATGACGTGGAGTTTTCGGCATCGGAATCGCCACAGCCTCCGACCGGATACCCGAACAGCAATCCCGAGTGGGTTGATCCGTCGACACCGGGGGTAGACTTCACTAAGATGATATGGCGTGCGGAGAGCCGCAAGCGTAACGGAGTTTGGGAGCCATGGACGGTGGTACGCATCAAAGGAGAAAAAGGAGATCCGGGAGAGGATGGCAAGCCGGGAGAGGACGGCAAACCGGGAGAGGACGGTAAACCGGGAGAGGATGGCAAGCCGGGAATGCCGGGACCGTTACTGTACCCTGCCGGAGTGTATGACCGGACGGTGGAGTATGTGGCCACAGACACGAAGCGACCCTATGTGGCGGACGGCAAGGACGGACAGGGCGTAACGGCATATTACGCGTTACGTGCCGGAAGGACATACCGCGGAGAAGTAGCCGCGCCGGGAAGGCAGACACCGCACGAGGATTACCGGCAGGCAGATCCGGCATGGGAACTGATAACGGGATTCCGGTCGGTGTTCGCGGAGATACTGATGGCGGATTTCGCCAAACTCGCATCGGCAGTGTTCTCGGGAGATGTGATGTTTTCGCAACAGGGAACTGCAGCGGATGGCAAGCCATCGTCGGCATATGAGAATTACGGCAACGGTTTTACGCCTAATCTTCTGATTGACTTCCTGCGGGGTCATCTCTATTGCAATGACGCCGACATAGGTGGTACGATCAGAGCGAGGAACGGTTATTTCAGCGGCATATTACGGAATGAGGTCACAGTGCTTAATCCCGGCAACTACAATGACTATGTCAGCGATCCGGTGCCGTTCGGCGCACAGCTCGACTGGAGCAAGTGCGGCTGCGGTATCAGTATAGAGGGTGACAGCTGGGATGTGCCCTACCTTACAGTGGCAATGCCAGACGACAAGAGTTACATCGGCAACACCTTCAGGATAGAGAACAGGTCGAATGAACTGCTGATGACTGTTTCGGGAAATCTGCATGAGGGAACGGTGTGCGACAGCAATGCGGAAATCCAATCGAGTATAACCCTGAACCCGAACCGGGGGCTGTTCCTGACATGTGCCATGCTTCCCGGCGCCGGTGTCCGTCCGGGATCCGATACCGATTATGACAGCCGTCTCAGGCTCATGTGGGTGTACCGGGGAATATACCGTATTGACAATACAAAGAGCTAAACGATGAAAATATCTGAACTTACACACGCCGAGGTGACAACGCCTGATATGGAGGTACCCGTGGAACTCTACGGGCAGACAATGCACGTGCGCATGGATCAGGTGCAGGGAAAGGATGCCATTGTTGTGACAGTGGTTTCAGACCGGGGCACGACCATTCTCAACGGTACCGGCGAACGGACATTGACCGCCTATGTCAAGAAAGGAGAAGAGGATATAACCGACATATTCGGTACGGAGAATTTCTCGTGGCGCCGGGTGAGTCAGGATGTCGAGGGTGATGAGGCATGGAATCAGCTGCACGTGGGTGTGGGAAACGTGATTACGGTGACAGCGGACGATGTGCTGAGGATCGCACAGTTTTTCTGCGATGTGATGGTGTGAGACTAATAAGACTAATAAGACTAATAAGATATGGAGGTGTATGGACTGAAGGTAATGGTGGCGGTGCCGTGCTGCGGGGCGCCGGAGCCGCTGACCATGGAGACTCTTTTCCGGGTGGCTCGCCGTTGCCGGCGCTGGTGTGATCTGGAGCTGGTGATGCCGCGGGGGTATTCGTGCGACATGGCACGCAATGAGGCTGTGCGCCGGTTTATGGAGTCGGACGCGCAATGGCTGTGGTTTGTGGACTCGGATATCGCGTTGCCGGAGGATGCGCTGGAGCGGCTGCTGAAGGCGGGGTGTGACGTGGTGTCGGGGGTGTATTTCCGGAAGATCCCCGGCGAGACGCGTGTGGCTGAGGTGTGCCGTCTGGACGGCGAGGAAACGGTGTTTTACCGCGAGGACGAGTTGCCGTCGGGACTGTTTGATGCCGCGGGTGTGGGCGCCGGGTGTCTGCTGATCAGGCGCAGTGTGATAGAGCGTGCGCTCGGGGCTACCGGGGGCGCCCGGCTGTTTGTGTATCAGCATGAGCCGGAGTTGATTTCGGAGGATCTCTGGTTCTGCAATATTATGAGGCAACTCGGATGCAGTATAACTGTTGACGGTGATCTGCGTCTGGGTCATATAGGAACGGTAATCTATTGATATGGCAACTGAGGACGGAAGGACATATACTCAGGCTTACGGTCCTGACGGCAAACCGGGGAAACGGATTGCCGCCGGGCAGATCACTATTACCGATGTGACGGACGGCAGGGACGGGAAGTCGGCGTATGAGTGCTTTAAGGCTGTCAATCCGGGGTCGGTGATGACTGAGCAGCAGTGGCTGAATTCGCTGCAGGGACCTCCGGGGCTGCAGGGGCCTCCGGGGGCTGACGGCGCTGTTGGCGCCACGGGTGGAACCGGCGCGAAGGGTGACACGGGATCGCCGGGCAAGACATGGCGCCCGACGGTGGACTCGAACGGTAATATCTCCTGGAGTGAGAATTCGGCGATCACGGCGCCGCCTACGCAGAACATCATGGGACCGACGGGGGCTGACGGCGCGACGGGAAGGTCGGGTCTGAAGGGTGATACCGGCGCGCCGGGTAAGTCGGCGTATGAGAGCTTCATAGCGTTAAACCCGGATTCGAAGCTGACTGAACAACGTTGGGTGAGTTCGTTGCAGGGCGCGACAGGCGCCACGGGCAAGACGTGGCGTCCGTCTGTTGACGAGAACGGCAATATATCCTGGAGTGAGAGTACGGCGGCAACAGCACCTGCTACTCAGAATATCATGGGTCCGACAGGTGCAACCGGTGCCACGGGTGCTACTGGTAAAACCGGGGCAACAGGTGCTACAGGACTGAAAGGCGACACCGGACTGAAGGGTGACACCGGAGCCAAAGGCGACACCGGGGCGAAGGGCGCGACCGGGTTGACCGGTCCGACAGGCGCAACCGGCGCTACGGGTCTCAAAGGTGATACAGGTCTGAAAGGTGATACCGGAGCAAAAGGTGCAA
>CAZKSF010000029.1:0-15692 GCA_964555405.1 uncultured Bacteroides sp. | reverse complement strand
GGCGCTGATGGCAAGACGTGGCTACCTGCTGTGGATGTCAGCGGCAATCTTTCATGGAGTCAGAGCACATCGACTACTGCACCTACTGCACGGAACATCAAAGGTCCGACAGGTGCGAATGGTAAGACGTGGCGCCCGACTGTGGACGCAAGCGGTAATATATCATGGGCTGAGAGTACATCGACCACAGCGCCGACTACGCAGAACATCAAGGGTCCGACCGGTCCGACAGGGGCAACCGGGGCGACTGGCTTGAATTGGGCTGCAGGGAAGATGATGCATACCGATCCGACATTTGCAAAGGGGATGAACGGGTGTAGTAAGTATGCCAACTCAAATGCAACAAATGTGACCGTGGAGAGGGTAAACGACACTACTTTCCCGAATACAAGCAAATATGGTCTCAAGATTACGACTACCGGTGCAACTTCACCAGGATGCGGCGGATTTGTTCAATCGACCAATTCCGCTGCCGGGAAGATATTTATACTACGTATTGTAGCAAAGATCCCTGAAGGGTATACGCTCGCATATGGAAACAACTCAGTAGGAACCGGAGCTGTGTTCACCTGGTACTCGGCTAAAGCGGGAACCGGGAAATTTGAAGAGTATATTCTGAAGCTTAAATGCGGTGCGACCGGATCGTTTTCTTCGTTCGGTTACTGGTATCTTACAGGCACGGCGGGGACGGCGGCGGCGCCGGTGGTTTGGTATGTGGCGTATGCCACGGTGTTTGACATGACTGATACGGACGGCTATGCGACTCAGATTGCCGATGTGAAGACGCTGGCGGAATCGAAGGCATCAGCCACGGCACTGACCACGCTGCAGTCGACGGTGAGCAGTAATTACAATACGCTCAACGCGGCGATCGAGGAACGCACTAAGCTGAGCGATGTGCAGCCAAGATGGCACTTTTACGAGCAGACTACCCGGTCGGGCGGTTACTATAAGATCAAGATCAAGCCGAAGACGGCGTGGATGCTTGCTTTCACTGTGAGGGTATACTCCGGATATAAGATCAGGGATATTCTGATCAGCGGTTATAATTATTCGACGACTAAAACCTGGCATTCACCTCAGGCAATATTCCGGAATGGTGAAGCTGATACTTCGGTGGTGTTCGGGCAGGATGGAGACCGGGAACTGTGGGTTGCCATACCGGCTGGAAATTATGCGGGACTTGATATTCTTGAGGTTTCGTGCGGTAATCAGCAGGTCGAATTCACAAAGGATCTGTTTACTATCACTTATGAGGCGGAACTGACAGGTACCATTGTGAAGGAACTGGCGTTGTCGCGTCCGGTGACGGCTGCTGACCGTACGGCTCTTCAGGCGGAGGTGAAGAAGCATTGGAAGCCGACTGTAAGCGCTGCCGGAGAGGTGACATGGGCGTTGACTGACGCTACGTCTACTCCTACAAGCCGCAATATCAAGGGTCCGACGGGCGGCACCGGGGATAAAGGTGACCCAGGAGAGAAGGGCGCGAAGGGTGATACCGGCAGTCCGGGAACTGACGGCAAGACCTGGTTGCCGTCGGTGAACGCCAACGGGGAACTGTCTTGGAGCCAGAGTGCGACAACTACGGCGCCCACCACCAGAAACATCAAGGGTCCGACGGGGGCGAACGGTAAGACGTGGCTGCCTTCGGTGGATGCCTCAGGCAATCTGACCTGGTCAGAAAGCACATCGACCACTGCGCCCACTGCACGGAATATCAAAGGTCCACAAGGGGCGACCGGGGCGACGGGTGCAGCCGGGGCTTCGTACACGGAGAATCTGCTGCCGAAGTCGGATGTGGGCGCGTCGAATGATCTGTACAACATCACGAAGTACAATCTGCCTGAAAAGCCGGTGGCGGGCAAGACCTATACCTTCACGGTGTGGGGCGCGCTTGCAGCAGCCAAGGCGAGTTTCACGATATACAATTCGGGCGGTAGTGTGAACCTGGTGACGCTGAAGAAGATTGCCGAGGGTGTGTACAGCGCTTCGTTCGCATGGAAGTCGGGCACGGCATCGAACATCGATACGTATATCAATGTCTACGCCTATCCGAATACGGCTTCGGGTACGTCGACCATCGAGCGGGTGAAGTTCGAGGAGGGTGCCAATCCGGCGCCGGTGTGGACTCCGGCGTATGAGGATCTCGAAGGCGCATCGTGCATCCAGGCGAAAGGTGATCTGTCGGTGACGATGGCGAACATATTCAATATCGACGTGCCCGGATCGGCTGCATGGACGATAAAGAACCCGGGCGACTTCAAGGCGGGCGATCTGGCGATGCTGACGGTGAAGGTGAGCGACTGCCCGGGTTTTGTGTTCGAGCTGATCGGGAGCGTTGTGGCGGTCACGGGCAGCGGCACTTCGGGTACGCTGACGATTGCCAACCAGTCGAGCCGGGCTGTGGAACGTCCGTCGATCGTGATGTATCAGGGTGTGATCGCTTCGAAACCCACGATACAGACGACGGGTATAAACAGCACGTCGTATGACATGGTCTATTGCACGGCGACAAAGACTTTTATCGCCTATGACAGGTCGTCGGGAAAGTATTACTCTGCTGTTCCGGCGGAGAATATTCTGATGCGGTATTGCGCGGACGGCTCTTCGACCGCAAACGGATATGTGCCGAGGGCAAATACTACGTATGTGAACGCAGGCGGATCGGTGTCATCGCATAAGGGCGTTGTGGGGGCGGCCGCTTTCTTCAACGGCACGGCGCTGATGAATTTCGCGGCTCAGACTTCTTCGCAAGAGGTGGCAAGTACGGTGAACTTCGGCACGGTGGACAAGGGGTAAGTCAGAAGCGAGTAGGGGCGCGATACATCGCGCCCGCATCCTCATTAGAAAGATGATGTGTTAATTAACCAATATAACAACAACTTAAAACAACAAGAGTTATGAACAGGATTAAGATCAAGGAAGTAAAAAAAGTGGTGTTCCGCGCTGACAACAGCAATGACAACGAGCGCACGCACAATGTGGAGGCGGATGTGACTGTCACGGGCAACACCGTGGAGTCGCTTTACAACGGCAGGGTGACTTACAAGGGTGATGAACCGGGTAGCGCTATGTTCCATGAGTTCAACAACGGCGAGTCGGGCGTGACCTTCGAGGGAATCTCGGGCACGGTGAACCGCATGGCTGTGATGGAAGCGATCGAGCGCTTCAGTGAGCAGGTGAAGGAAGAATGCACTATGCTGAATGCAGAAATGAGGGAGAATGATGAAACATCTGAAACAGGAATTTGACAAGCTGTCGTTCAAAGACACGCTGTCGTACACGATACTGATACTATGCCTGATAGCGGCGTTCGTGCTGCTGTTCTGCGGCATGTTCATACCCCCGGAGGGCGAGATACATGACTCTGTGCTGACCGCCTTCGGAATCATACTGCTGTTCGTGGCTTCGATCCTGGGGCTTGACATACGGTATGGTTACAAGCTGTACACGCTCAAGGGAGAACTTGACAGGTATGTGGAAGGACTCAAGGGTGACGAACGTAAGAAAGAAGATCCACCGGAATGAAGTATTTCAAAATGTCGGAACTGACCCGGTCGGATACCGCGCAGCGTCTCGGTATCGGCAATGAGCCGGGAGCAGCCGAAAGAGCCGCACTGGAAACGCTGGTCGACCGGGTGCTCGATCCGCTGCGCGAGGCGTACGGCAAACCGATAACTGTCACATCCGGTTTCAGATGCCAGGCTGTGAACGGAGCTGTGAACGGCGCAAAGAAGTCGCATCACGTCCGCGGAATGGCGGCGGACATCGTAGGTTCGCCGAACACCCCGCAGGAGAACCGCAAACTGTTCGACCTGATCGCAACGCTCGGATTGCCGTTCACTCAGCGGATCCATGAGAAAGGGTCGTTGCCGAAGGGTCCGCAATGGGTGCATGTGTCGCTCGATCCGGAGGACGTGCGCCGAGAGTCACTTTATACACTTAACGGTAAAAATTATTTCAAATGGCAATGAGAATGCTTTTGGCGGCTCTGTTAGGGCTGCTTGCCGGTGTGATCATCGGCTACGAATGCGAGGGGTTCAGACCTCCGGCAGAACCGACGGTTCTGACCCGGATCAGAAACGATACCATCGTGATACGCGACACGGTGGTGAAGCCGGTTCCGGTGAGGACACGTCCCGAGGTGAGGTTTGACACCGTGGAGCTGCTCACCATCGAGCGCGACACGGTGACGGTGACCGTGCCGATGGAGCAGAAAGTGTATTCCGGCGACGGGTACAGGGCTGTCATCAGCGGCTACCGTCCCGGTCTTGACACGATTCTGATCGACCGGAAGCAGATAACGCGGACGGTAACGAGAGCACCTCCCCGGTGGAGCGTAGGCCTGCAGGGCGGCATCGGCGTCACGCCGAAAGGGATCCAGCCTTATGTGGGGGTAGGTGCTACCTACAATATCCGACTATAAACTGACAATGACCACTCCGGACAAAGGGGAGTGGTCATTGTTGTTTCTGTCATTTTTTACCATAAAGCACCCAGTCGATAACACGTCGGTTGGCTTCGTCAACCTTACGCTGATCGAAATCAATATAAATATCGGTAACAGTGTCACCGCCATGACCAAGCGCCGCGGCAATGGTCTCTTTAGGAATGTCGAGCGATGCGGCGACAGTAGCCCAGGAGTGGCGTGCCCAGTAAGTCGATAACTCGGGCCACAGACCTTTGACCGGTTCCAAATTCTTTTTCGGATCGCCTCCCGGCAAGCGACCCCCCTGATTTTTCTCGGCACCGATACGCTGGAGAGCCTTGTTGATCTGATGAAGGAAATTGCGGTGATCGGTCCAACGGTCAGCGATAGAGAGAAGACCTGACTTCCCCCGGTAGCGGTTGATGATCTCCAAAGCTTCCGGTTCCACTTTAATCGAATACAACCGATGCGTCTTGGCTCGGGAATACTCGATTCTGCCGTCATGCGTCAGATCCTTCAGATTGAAAAGATCCACGGCGTTTATGCCGCATAACATAAATATGAGCTTGAACATGTCGCGGTAGATAACGGCATACTCCTCGACAGGGTATTCAAATAACTGCCGGAGTTCATTGATGGGAAGAGAGCGTTTCCGGGTCTTCACCGGTCGGATCTTGAACTTGCGGAACGGATAACAAGATATGATCTCATCGTCGATAGCGGCATTGAACACAGCACGGATATTGCGGAAATGAATATTACGGGCGTTGCGCGACGGAGCGGTTTCAGCCAGAAAACGGTCAAAGCGTGTAAGCCAGTCAAAATTGATCTCTTCAAATTTCAGGGATGCGAGATCGGGGCAGAACGCACGCAGACGGTTCAGGGTCTGCCTATACACGCTTCGCGTACCTCCTTCTTTCGACTCCATGAAAGCCATAAACCTTTTCTCGAAAGTATCCGTTCGTTCCTCCTCCGGGATAAAAGAACGGGCAAACCGATCTTTGATCTGTTTGGCAGACATCGAAGCATATTCACCGGAATCGATAAGCTCAACGATCAGGCGTCCGGCTTCAGCCATACGGCGAGTCAGGACACTGTTCAGGTAAACGCGATCGGGGTGACGGACGATTTTGGAGGAACCGGCATCCCATTGTTCAGGTTTTACCGAGATTCCGAGAGAAAACAGAGCGGTGATACTTTTTTTAGTGAAAGCGATTTTGACAGGGCATGTAGAGTCGGATTTGGCAGCCCGTTTGTCGAAATAAAGTTTTGTCGATGCCATAGCTCAAAAGGGTTGCAGGCGACTTGCAGGTTTTTTGCAGGTGAATGAATGCGTGACTAATCTTTTCTTTGCAAAAAAGTGCAATCATCTGCTTTTTTTTAAGCCATTTCGGGGAACTAAGCCTGTCTGAGGGATTTAAAACAAAAACCTAATTCGCAGGGAATCAGGTTGTTTGTCGTTGGAGCGGCAAACGGGGTTCGAACCCGCGACCCTCAGCTTGGGAAGCTGATGCTCTACCGACTGAGCTACTGCCGCTTATAGGATGTTTGAATTTGATGACAAAATTAAAAAATTTATTCTGAATATGCAAGTATATGAATAAAATATGAAGTGTCAGTTGTGAGAAATAATAAAAAGTCCTATCTTTGCAAATGATAAATCTTCGTTAGAAATTAAATTGATAACAGTGTACAACAGACAGGGATCTTTCCGATGAACAGGAGAGTCTCCCTGTCTGCTATATTCAGAGAATAACGTTATGTCAGTCAATCGAGTGATACTTGTAGGTAATGTAGGAAATGATCCGGAACTACGTTATGTTCAGCAACGTCCGGTTGCTGAAGTTCGTCTTGCAACGAACGAAGCTGCATATACCAACACTGCGGGTGTACAAGTACCTGAGATAACCGAATGGCATCGGCTGATCATGTGGGATAAGAATGCCGAGCGGGCTGAGAGATATGTTCGGAAAGGTACAAAACTATATGTAGAGGGCAAGCTTCGCACACGAGTTTGGGAAGACCGAAATGCCATAAAACGTCAGGTGACAGAAATATATGTCGATCGATTCGATATCCTTACGAGACCGGAACAAAAATAAATCAATCAATAATTATAATCAAAAAAATGCAACAAACCGATTTAAATCCATCGGACGCGGAGGTAATCTATCAGGATGCAGATCCGGTAGAAATGCCAGAAAACGCGTTCCGGGAACTAGCAGAGGATGAACATTATCGTCCGCTGATGCACCCGGCTCATGATTATGCCGAGGTGACACCTTATTCAGTTATTGTGGGATTACTTCTCGCTGTTATTTTTAGTGCTGCATGTGCCTATCTGGGATTACGTGTGGGACAGGTATTTGAAGCTGCTATTCCGATTGCCATTATTGCTGTAGGCTTAAGTAACGGCATCAAGGTAAAAAATCCACTGGGACAAAATGTGATGATCCAGTCGATAGGAGCATGTTCGGGTGTAATAGTGGCGGGTGCAATATTTACCCTCCCTGCTTTATTTATTCTGCAGGAAAAATATCCCGATATCTCGGTAAATTTCCTTGAGATATTTACCAGTTCGTTGCTTGGCGGTATTCTCGGCATACTGTTCTTTATTCCTTTCCGTAAATATTTTGTAAAGGATCAGCATGGTAAATATCCTTTTCCTGAGGCAACTGCCACTACTCAGGTATTGGCAAGCGGTCAATCAGGGAAAAAATCATCGAACAAGGGTCAGGCTCTTACGTTGGTACTGGCTTCTGTAATAGGTGGTTTATATGATTATATAATTGAGGTTTTCGGATTTTGGGCAAATACGATAACCACTACCGCTACCGGGTGGGGTGCCGCACTTGCAGAGAAAACCAGAATGGTTCTGACTTGTAATACGGGTGCTGCTCTCCTCGGACTCGGGTATATAATCGGTCTCAAATATGCGTTTATAATTTGCGCAGGTTCATTCTTTGTATGGTGGATTATTATACCTCTATTAGCTACATACGGATCGCCGGAAATTACTTCGCTCGGTACTCAGCAGATTTTCAGCGATTATGCACGACTGATAGGTATCGGAGGTATCGCTATGGCAGGTGTGATAGGTATAATCAAATCGTGGCCGATTATTGCTGGAGCAGCAGGGCTTGCAGCGCGTGAGCTTCGCGGAGGTGAACAAACCACGCGTACAATTCGCTGGCAGACTGATATTTCGATGAAACATATAGTATTGTTTATCGCAATTGCTCTTATTGCAACTTTACTTTTCTTCTGGTTCGGTGTTATCGGAGAATTATGGCAAGCAATTGTAGCATTTGTTGTAGTGGTACTTATAGCCTTTCTGTTTACAACAGTAGCGGCAAATGCGATTGCGATTGTCGGATCAAATCCGGTATCAGGAATGACCCTCATGACCCTTATTGTCGCTTCTTCAATTTTTGTTGCTGTCGGTCTGGAGGGTACCCGCGGTATAGTTGCCTCTATGGTAATCGGAGGAGTAGTTTGTACAGCACTTTCGATGGCAGGTGGATTTGTAACCGATCTCAAGATAGGTTATTGGCTGGGTTCAACTCCCCGTAAACAAGAAAGCTGGAAATTCCTTGGTACTCTTGTTTCAGCAGCAACAGTTGGTGGCGTGATGCTCCTTCTTAAAGATGTGTATGGTTTTTCAGGCGAGGAAGGACTTGTGGCTCCCCAGGCAAATGCAATGGCAAAAGTCATAGAACCAATAATGATGGGTGGAGATATACCCTGGACCCTTTATATAGTTGGTGCTATTCTCGCTATTTTGCTTGACCGTTTAGGGGTTCCGGCACTTGCTTTCTGTCTCGGTATGTTTATTCCAATGTCGTTGAACACACCGCTGCTTGTAGGAGGCGCTATAGCATGGTTTGTAGGATCACGTTCGAAAGACGAAGTACTGAATAATTCAAGACGCGACCGCGGAACTCTCATTTCATCCGGTCTCATAGCGGGAGGCGCATTGTTCGGTGTATTTGCCGCACTTACCCGATTCTTCGGTTTCGAGTATGTATCTACTATGGATGAGACACTCAATCAGCTTCTCGGTCTTATAATATACGTAGCTCTGATATTATTTGTAGCGTGGGATTCCATGCGTGCGAAGAAATAAGTGACGTTATAAAAAATATCAGAGGCTCCGCGTTTACCAATTCACGCGGAGCCTCTGTTTTATTTGGGGATTTATGATTTACTTTGCAGGAGAAGGACCCATTTCAAATTTGAGTTCGCCACCCTTCATCAGATCATCGTGGGTAATGTAGGGGAGAGTATACTCCTCACCGTTGAGTTTGACAGACTGGATATAAATATTATCCTTACCGGCATTTTCGGCAACTATGTTGAAAGTACCACCGGGCACACTGATTTCAGCTGTCTCAAACACAGGTGAGCCAAACCAATATTCACCGCTTGCCGGAACTGCTTCATAGAATCCAAGTGAGGAAAGAACATACCAGGCAGACATCTGCCCCGCATCTTCATTTCCTGACAGACCATCAGGATTAGTGCTGTAAAGAGTATTGAGTACTTCACGTACACGCGAAGCGGTTTTTTCGGGTTGTCCCAGCATAGAGTACATATACAGTACATGATGTACGGGTTCGTTTCCATGGGCATACTGACCGATAAGTCCGCTGATGTCAGGAGAAGCATTATCGCCTTCGAGCACGGAAGACACAGTGAACAACGAGTCAAGTTTCTCAAGCATGAGTTCGCGTGAACCGAATAGTTCAACAAGACCTTCGACATCGTGAGGAGCGAGCCAGGTATACTGCCATGCGTTACCTTCACAGTAATCGTCTTCGCGATGAGCAGCTGCAAACGGGCTGAAAGGAGTTCTCCAGGATCCATCGCTCAGGCGTCCGCGAACAAAACGGGTTTCAGGATCGAAATAATTACGGTAAGAGTGACTGCGCTCGTTGAGGCGTGCGGCATTCACTGTGTCGCCGACAGCATATGCTGCCCGAGCCGCTGCTCCGTCGGCAACTGCATATTCCATATCGAATGCTATGGATTCATTAAACAGATCACTGGGAATGAAACCATATTTTTCGTCCATTCTGTAATTGTTCCCCCGTCCGGGATTATCGGCAGTGGCAAGAATTGCTTTCATAGCCCGTTCACGATCGACACCTTTCACTCCTTTGACAACCGCATCGGCGACAGGAATAATACCCGGGTTACCCACCATACAATTAGTTTCATTTGACCAGAAGAACCAAACGGGTAAACGCCCTTGCTGTTCACTTATAGCAATCATGGAATTAATCATGTCGGCATTACGATCAGGATTCACAATACTCATCAGTGGCATGGCAGCGCGATATGTATCCCAAAGCGAGAAGAGGGTATAATTTTCCGAGTCTGCGTTTTTGTGAATTTCACCGTCGGCGCCACGATAACTACCGTCAACATCGCTGTTCACAGCCGGGAAGAACATGGTGTGGTAAAGAGCTGTGTAAAAGTTTTCACGAATGGAGTCGTCGGGAGTAGTAATTTTTACGCGTCCCAGTTCGTCATTCCACAGTCTGTCAGCTTCAACGATAGTTGCATCGAAATCCCACCCCGGCATTTCAGCCTGTAGATTAGCGAGAGCACCATCAACCGAAACAGGGGAGAGGGCTACTTTCAAGAGGATCTGTTCTGCTGAATCTGTTGCGAAAGAAGCCCTGCCGTACATGTCATTTTCACCTTTCAGTTCGAATGAGTTAAACGGACGGGAGAACTGTGCCGCAAAATAGACATGCTGGTCACGGGCCCAACCAGAAGAACGACGATACCCAGTCACGGTGCTGTCGTTGACAATTTCAAATGAAGTTTCGGTAGCTCTATCCCATGTACCTCCATTTTGTAGATCTATAACAATGGCAGCGTCATCAGATTTAGGGAAAGTATAACGATGCAGACCTACACGAGGTGTAGCAGTAAGTTCGGCGAGAATATCATAACGCTCCAGGGGCACGGAATAATACCCCGGACGTGTAATTTCGCGGGAACGGTCAGCATAAGACCACATTCCTGATTGAGGATCTTCTTCAGTTCCGCGTGCATAAGTTACGTCTCCAATTACCGGCATAACTGTAACATCGAAAAGATCACCGATACCGGTACCCGACATATGGGTGTGCGAAAAACCAATGACAGTTGAGTCAGAATCGTGATACCCCGAAGTCCAGTCCCATGATTGAGGAATACTCGTGGGTCCAAGCTGTATCATTCCGAAAGGTACATTAGCGCCAACGAATACATGTCCGTGTCCTCCTGAACCGATTTTGGGATTAACGTAATCGGTGTATTTTTGCTGAAGATCAGCATCTTTTGTCGAGTCGGCACAGGCGGTATAACCTGCCAAGGCAAGCACCGCTGCTGAAAGATGGATAAATTTCATTTATGATTTTTGGTTAGATTAAATTTGAGATATTTATTGTCAATTAGTTGCTTGTGATCGATACGGTAATCTTTAAGTCGTTTATCACCCAGCTGCATCGATTCTATATAAACCTGTTCTCCAGGATTCACTCCCTCGGGGCGAGGAGCCTCGAAAGTGATAGTACCTTCAGGAGTATCGATCTCGACACGATTGAATGTCGGAGCAGTGAGTGTGTAAAAAGGTTCTCCCGGACAATCGGGATAAAGTCCCATCATAGAGAATAAAGCCCAAGCCGACATTGTACCGGTATCATCATTGCCGGGGATACCGTCGGGTGCAGTAGTGAAGTATTTGTCAAGGAGCTGAGTAACCTGTTCCTGTGTACGCCATTCCTCACCCGGTACGCGGGAGAACAAATAAGGATATGCGATATCAGGTTCGTTTGCAGGATCATAAAGACCATTGTCGAAAACCATCTGAAGCTTATCGACAAACTTCTGTTTACCTCCCATCAGTTTTATCAGACCGTCAATGTCATGAGGAACAAAGAATGTATAATTCCATGCGCTTCCTTCATGAAAACCCGGAACTGGTTCGAAATTCTCACCCTGACGTGGATCAAAAGGATTCAGGAACGAACCATCCTGTTCAATCGGACGCAGAGTTCCACTTTCCTTTGAGTAATAATTCTTATATCCGCGAGAACGAGCTTGAAGCTTTGAAGCGAGATCATTGTCACCTCGTTCCGCTGCAAGCCAAGCAAGCGCATTATCAGCCACATAATATTCAAGGGCATGCGAAACTGAATTGTCACCTGAGAGATCAGAAGCATGAGCCCCCAGAGGAATATATCCTAATTCAAGATAAGGATCATTGTCAGGTCTCATCTTATTGAGGGGGCCGGGAAGAGTCGCAGATTTTACCATAGCCTCATATGCTACATCGATATCGTAGTCGCGCAAACCTTTACGCCATGAATCCACGATAACCGGAATAGCCGGGTCACCTTCCATTGTGAAAGTCTCCCGTCCATAAAGTTCCCATTTCGGCATCCAGCCCCATTCACGGTACATATCAATCATAGACCGTATCATATCAGTCTGACGGTCGGGATAAACGAGCGTCATGAGCTGATGAATGTTACGGTAAGTATCCCATAAAGAAAACACAGTATAGCGGTTGTGTCCGTCCGAAACGATGCCTTCGCCGAAACTTTCCATCAGCGGATACTCACCGTTTACATCGTTAAGGAGGTTAGGATGGATGAGAGAGTGATAAAGTGCTGTATAGAATACTTCACGTTGATCGTCTGTACCCCCTTCAACCCGGATTCTGCCTAAATCAGAATTCCATTTTTCGTGTGCGGCACTCCGTATCTGGTCAAAATTTCGACCGGCTTGCTCGCGTTCAAGATTTTCGCGGGCGTTAGCAGTTGACACATATGAAATACCCATTGCCACTTCAATCTGTTCGCCCTGTGACAGATTATCATAGCTGAACCAATAGCCGATATCATCTCCAGACAATTCGCGACCGTATTCGGTATAAAGTTTATACGTTCCGTTATCGGGTGTCCACTGAGCTTCGACACCTTTCATTTCAGGTTGCATTTTCCAATAGCCTGATGCATCGGGCTTACGGTTTACTCTCAGCACGAAATAAACGGGGAAAACTTTCTGGGGGTTGTAGCAGAATGTTCCGAGAAGTTTCGATCCTTCGATTTCCGTATCACTGATACGTCGCACGGTTGCTCCGCTTTCATTTGTGAGTCCTTCACCGAGGTTGATCAAGATATTCCCTTTACCGGCAGGAAATGTATATCTTTCAACCGAGGAGCGTTCGGTCGCGGTAGCCTCTGTAACGATTCCATACTTATCCAGAGTATTTGAATAGTATCCTGGAGCTGCCGATTCAGCAGAGTAGGTAGTACCATAGCGGTGATAGTCAACTTCAAGCTCGCCCGAGGTAGCTATTGTGAGGAGCGCACCCATATCGGGACAACCTACTCCGCTCAATGCACCATGAGCATATCCGGTGAAAAAATTGTTCGTTTTATCATAAGGCGTTGACCACCAGCGTGAGTCTTTATCCCACCTGTTGGTTTCCGATCCCATGACATTAAACGGCACTACAGCCATCATTCCGTTAGGTAAAACCGCTCCAGGGTTTGTGGTGCCGAAGTTTGTCGTACCAATGAATGGATTTACCCAGGAGGCATAGTCGGTTTTGTCCTTTTCACCCGTTGATGCTGCCAGAGAGAAAGTATTCAGTGCTATTAGAAGGGTAGCAAAGGAAATGTTGCTATATTTTGACATAGTTATAAGAATTGAATTTGCGTCCATGCATCAAGTGGGTGGTGCATGGACGCAAATATAGATTTTTCATCTTATTAATTGACGCTTATTTCATCTACAAAAATAAATCCCGGTCTACCTTTTCCGGCATGCCAATCGGGAATTGATTTCAGCGAGTTAACAGTCAATTTTACATATCTGGCATCTGTAGGCTGAAAATCCAGGTTCTGACTTACAATTACCTCGGCGTTGCGAGGTGAAGCCGGAATTTCTTTTGATGCAATGTTTTTCCAATTTTCACCATCGTTAGAAACCGCTACTGAAGCGCCGGTAGGATCAAAAATCCAGTCAACCGGTAGAGCTAGGTAACTGAAACCTACGGAACTGAAATTAGTCGGTTCACCAAGATCAATCACAGCTTCGAGATCATTTCCAACGAATCCAAGCCAGGCACCGGTATTATAGCTTGTTGTACCGAATCTGCCATCAGTAAGTGTTTCCGGTCCGTTACCGCGATACTGACGTGATGGTTCCTGGAGCAATTGTACCGGGCAACCGGTAGCAAGATTAAATTTTATACTGTCACTCCAAACCCGGCTCTTACCGGTAGGGCGGAAAGCGGCAGCTTTTATAACAGCAGAGTGGTCAACCTTAACCGGATCAACATAAACCGGAGATGCCTCGGTGGGTTCACTACCATCGAGAGTGTAATGGATCGGAGCATTATCAACCGTACTCATGTTGACCGTGAAGGCTTTATGACCGTCAGGTACAATTGATGAATTAACATTGAAAATGTGAGGTGCATATGTCCATCCGTTGGCAGTATACTGGGCTGCAAGCTGAGGAACCCTTGAGGCAAATTCAACAAAATCTTTATTACCTCCTTCGCTCCACTGTACTTCGCTGAGCGCAGCCATTCGCGGAAGCTCCATGTACTGAACTTGCCAGAAGTATGGGATATATTCAGTCCACAAGTTTGCCTGCACGCCTATGATGTGAGCCTGTTCTTCCGGAGTAAGTGCTTCCGGCATCGGCTCGTAGCTGTAAACTTTTTCTATAGGCAGGTATCCACCGATTGCGAGAGGTTCTTGTGAGTGGTCACTATCCTGATAGTAGTCGAAATACAAGTAGCTGTTTGGCGTCATGATTACATCATGACCAGCTTTTGCACCTTCGATACCACCGGATTCGCCGCGCCATGACATAATCACAGCATCTTTAGACATACCACCTTCGAGAATTTCATCCCAGCCGATGATACGGCGTCCGCGGTCGGCAAGGAATTTCGAAGCATGTTCCATCACATAGCTTTGCAATTTCTGCTCAGCTGTGGAGTGATTGTCGGTTTTCAGACCGAGTTCACGGATTCTTGCCTGGCATTTCGAGCAGTTTTCCCACCGGATTTTAGGACATTCGTCACCACCGATATGAATGAGTTCCGACGGGAACAGTTCGGTAATTTCGCCAAGAACGTCATCAATAAACGCAAGTGTAGAGTCGTTTCCTGCGCAAAGCAGATCTTCAGACACACCCCATATACGCCACACCTCATACGGACCACCGGTACAACCAAGTTCGGGATAAGCTTCCAAAGCAGCCACCATATGACCGGGAAGATCAATTTCCGGTATGATTACTATGTTGCGGTCAGAAGCGTATTTTACGATGTCTTTGATTTCTTCCTGAGTGTAGAACCCCTCAACGGGTATCGAATCATATTCACCGGTATTATGACCAATGACAGTATTGGGTCGTTTTGAGCTGATTTCAGCAAGACGCGGGCGACTCTTCATTTCAACACGCCATCCCTGATCATCTGTAAGATGCCAATGAAGGCGGTTGATATTGTGGAGAGCAAGCATATCGATAAATTCTTTCACGGAATCAGTCGGAAAGAAATGACGGGAAACGTCAAAATGAGCACCTCGATAGCCGAAACGTGGAGCATCCGATATAGTCACAGCCGGAAACAGAACCGTTGACTCTTCTTTGTCCGGGATAGATTTGCGGAGAGTCTGCACACCATAGAAAGCACCGGCAGCCGTGGCACCATCGATAGTTATTCGGTCGGCGTTAACAGAAAGTCTGTAAGCCTCAGGATTACTGTTGTCGTAACCACGAGTAATTACAATCGCATCTTCAGCATCGGTATTATCAGTGATTTTTAGTTTGCGTCCGGTCATTTGTTCGATATAGTCACGCAAAAAACCCGCATAACGCTGTATGGAATCATTATCAGAAGCAGCAACAATAACCGTTTTGTCGGTTAAGTGAAATCCCGAACCCTGTTCAAGGGTAACCTGCTGAGGCTTGGGGATGATGTTGTAGTCGGCGGTTTGTTCGGTAACACCACCACATGCAGTAAGCAACAACGAGAGAGCCATAGCGAAGGTTGGCATATTAATCTTTCTCATGGACTGTATTGATATTAATGTTATTTTCAGCGCAAATCCGGGCTAAAAAGAACCGGTTAATGGCTACAAATGTAATATCATTTTTTGAGGTTTGCAAATGTGAAGTAAAGAAAGTAACTTTCCGTCTTTGACACTTTACGACTTAACATATTGAAGCACATCGTCTT
>CAZKSF010000028.1:0-32270 GCA_964555405.1 uncultured Bacteroides sp. | reverse complement strand
GCTCCTCGCCTCCTGTAATCCCACCTCCAAGGATTCGTATCAGACTATTCCCTTCGGGAGATGTCCATTTCTGATCGATAAGATACTCGGCGGCACTGATAAAGTCGTTGAATACATTGAGTTTATTGAGTTTAGTGCCTGCCTCATGCCATTTTTCGCCATATTCCGATCCACCGCGCAGATTCACCTGAGCATATATGCCACCGTTTTCAAGCCAAACCATTCGGGATGCATTGAACGACGGCGGAAGAGAGATATTGAAACCGCCGTAACCATAGAGGAACACCGGATTCTTGCCATTGCGTTCGAGACCTTTACGGTAAGTGAGTGACATCGGAACTTTAGTACCGTCGGTAGATGTGAAGAACACCTGCTCGGTAACGAAATCATCGAGATTGACACCTTCAAGTTCGGAAATGGATATGAGGGTGCTCTCCCCTGTCGACTTATCGTATGCGAAGGATGCGCCCGGATAAGTGAATGAAGCAAACGAATAGAATACCTCGTCACTGTCGGCATTAGCCCAGGCACCTGCCGAACCGATGGTGGGAAGTTCGATCTCGTTACGAAGTTTACCGGTCTTGCGATCATATACATAAAGATGAGCAGAAGCGTCCTTCTCATATTCAACGATCATATCCTCCTTGCCGGAAAGGGTAACATCGGTCAGTACTTCGGGAGCCTCAGCTATAAGAGTGGTCCAGTTCGAACGCTGGGGACGTGCAAGGTCGGCTACAACCAGACGGCGGTTAGGAGCATCGGCGTCGGTGATAAGGTAGAGTTTTCCATCGACAATACCTACAACACTTATTTCATAATCCTGCGAGGGCTCGACAGTCACCCAGGGAGCGGAAGCACCCTTGCGCAGATCACGGACCATCATAGAGTTTCCATTACCTTCGCCGCTGGCAGTAAGTACCATCCAGTCCTCCGACGAGGGCACCCATACGCGGTGGAAATGAAGCGGATTAGCCGGATCTTCATATACCAGGCGATCCTGGCTCTGAGGAGTGCCGATGGCATGATAATAAATCTGATGGTTTTCGTTAGCATTTGAGAATTCCTTACCTGCCTCAGGACGCGGATAAGCACTGTAATAAAATCCGTTACCGTCCCAGATAGCACCGGTAAACTTAGCCCATTCCACGTGGTCGTCAAGCTGTTTACCGGTAGCGGCATCAAGTACATAGATTTCAGTCCAGTCCGAACCGTTGCGCGACACGGTATATGCCATATATTTGCCGTCATTCGACGGGAACATGCCGGTAAGGGCTACCGTTCCCTCGTCGCTGAGCGTATTGGGATCAAGGAAAATTTCGCGTTCTCCGCCAAGGCTGTCGGTACGATAGATAACAGCCTGATTCTGCAGACCGTTATTCTCGCTGAAATAGTACTTTCCATCCTTATTTTTCCAGGGTAAGCCTGTCTTGACATAATTGTTGAGGTGCATCATACGCTCACGCACCTGATTGCGGTAAGGGATTTTGGAAAGATAATCCTCCGTCACCTTATTTTCCGCCTGCACCCATTCAATAGTAGCGGCAGCAGTGTCATTTTCGAGCGGACGATAGATGTCGGTCACTACGGTTCCGAAATACTCGTCGGTAACAGTAGAATCGGTGGGAGCCTGAGGATATTCCATTTTGGCTGACTGATTGCAGGATGCAGCTACCACGCCGGTGAGCGCGGCAGCGCACAATGAGGGGATATATTTCATGAATTCACACATATATATTGTTTCAAACTGAAGCCTTGACAATCTCCTTCATCTGAGGTTCGGCAGCTTCGGCACATTCCAGGAGACGGCGTTGCGCGAGTGTACGCACCAGATTATGTTCAGGATAAGCTATCTTATAGTATGTGTCACCGTTCAGATAATCGGTGAGGAACCGCACAGCCTGCATGTAAGGGAACAAACGGGCTGCATAGGGAAGCATCTCTATTTCAAGCGGAGTAAGGAAGCTGCGGGCTGTAGAGAGGTAACCCTCGGTAAATGCCTTGAAAATATCAAGATCGAAATTTATTTTCGACAGATCCTTTTCGTCCTCGGCTGCAGTGTTAGCGCCGCTACGCAGGAAATCGCCGAAATCGCTGAAAATGTATGACGGCATAACGGTATCGAGGTCGATCACACAACGTACGGTCTTACCGTCGCTGTCATAGAGCATATTGTTAACTTTGGTATCGCAGTGGCATACGCGTTTGGGTAAACGACCTTCACGATGCAGACGCTCGGCGACACACATCTCCTCGCCACGGCGCATGAGATCGTCGATGAGTTCGCGACATTCGGCTACACGACCGGCAGCATCAGCCTCAACAGCCTCGCGGAACTGACGCAGACGAAGTTCCATATTGTGGAAATCGGGAATAGTTTCAATCAGATCGGCATCAAGGTCGGCAAGACGTGCCTGGAAATCACCGAAAGTAGCACCGGCTTCGCGTGCTGATTCAGGATTCACCTCCTGACGGGTTACGGTGTCGGGAATGAATACCATCACACGCCAGTAGCTGTCAGCCTCGGGATCGTACCAGTAAAAGCGTCCGTCAGCCTTACAGGGCAGGAAGCGGAGTACACGGTCGTCAAGAGTTGAGGGATCAGCTCCGTCAGCGAGCAGACGCTCACGCAGATGGTCGGTGACGGCTGCGATATTGTTCATAAGTCCGTCAACATCGGTAAACACCTTATGGTTGATGCGCTGAAGCACATATTTGCGTGCAGCGGGATCGGCTGTCACAGCCACAAAAGAATCATTGATAAGACCTTCGCCAAGCGGGCGTACTTCCGTAATGGGAGCATCGGTTGCAAAACGGTTGGCAATCTCTACAAGTTCGGGACGAAAAGTTTTTGTTTCCATAATCGTATGTTGGTTTAAGGATTACATTTCACAGAAGGAATATATAAAGAAGCAGAACGACGCATTCGTGCGTATTCGGCATATATCAGTACTGCTGTCACAATGGTAGCGAGCGCATCACTGGAAGGGAATGACGCCCATATACCGTCAAGACCCATATATGAGGGAAGGATCAATAGCAGAGGTATCAGGAATATTACCTGGCGGCAAAGACTCAGAATTATTGAACGACCCGCCTTACCGATCGACTGAAAGAAGGTAGTAGCAACTATCTGGAAACCGACTACCCAGAAACAGACGAGAGTCCTTCGGAAAGCGTCGCCGGTGATTGTTATCAGATCGGGATCGGTGGTGAATGCCCTTGCTATTTCCGCGCCAAACACCATACCTAAGATTCCTCCTACTACGCTGAGTAGAGTGGATGCACCCACAGCAAGCCAGAAAGCATGCCAAAGTCGGTCATAATGACCGGCTCCATAATTATATCCGACGATCGGCTGCATACCCTGACAGATACCCAACATAACCATTGTCAGCAACGAGGTGTAGGTGGTGAATATACCAGCCGCAGCAATGGCATGATCTCCACCGTGTAGATAAAGGGCACGATTGAGGATGATATTTATGACGCATTGGGCGGTATTCACCAGGAAAGGGGCAGCGCCGATCGCGAAAATCGACATAACGGTACGCCATCTCAGGGCAAAAGTGCCCCGCCGGAACCGTAAAGTGACATCGCGGCGCAGGAAATGTATGAGGACGAAAAATGCCGAAACGGTCATCGAGATGTCGGTAGCGATAGCCGCGCCCTTGATGCCCATATTCAATACGAATATGAAAATCGGCGCAAGTATCAGATTACACCCCGATCCTATGAACATCGTTACCATGGCGCGTCCCGGGTAACCGGAAGCTCGCATTACATTATTGAAACTGAATGACAGATTCATCATCAGCATACCCGGAAGCAAATACAGCATGAAGTCGCGGGCATAAGGCAGCGTGGCGTCACTGGCTCCGAAAGCTATGAGAATCGGATCAAGAAACCACGCGAACAGCGAGAGATATACTGTGGCATTGAGGAGTATGAGCGTGAGAGCATTACCAAGAACCAGATCGGCAGAGCGCCGGTCATCCGCTCCAAGAAGGATAGAGACCCGTGCCGAAGAGCCGGCGCCGATAAGCACGCCGAGTGCCGCCGACAGATTCATAACCGGAAAAGTGACAGCAAGTCCGGCGATTGCATCCGGACCTACTCCTTGTCCAATGAATATACGGTCGATGACATTATAAAGTGACATCACCAGCATTCCCACGACTGCCGGAAGGCTATAGCTGAACAGCAGACGCCCGATACTTCCGTCACGGAGCTGTTCCAGGCGATTGTTATCGCCTCGGGACACTGGACTTTTCAGCGTGGCTTCAGAGGAAGATGAGTCACTTTTCATTCTTTAGATATTTGTTTGATCGTATTCGGTAAAGTGTTTCTTTGGTCATGCCCAGAAACGACGCCACCTGAGTCATGGTAGCACGTTCGAGCACACGCGGATAACGTTCTTCCATCCAACGGTATCTTTCGGTTGCGGTAGCAGTCTGAAGCAGTATCATGCGTTCCTCCAGATAATGGAGATTGGTTGTCATGGCAGACACCAGAAACCTCAGCACCTCATACACGCGTCCCGGGAGCAATACATCCAGATTCTTTCCCATCTGCCGGTGCGGCATAAAAATTACCCTCGTAGGCTCAAGGAATTCTATGCATACCACCTCATCCTGTTCGGCAAGCAAAAGTTGCGAAAGCATGATATACTCATTTTCGAGAGCGAACGAATAAGTATGATCACGACCTTTGCGCACATAGAAAACACGTGCCATCCCCTGCATGATATAGTAGCCGTAAGAACGCATGAGATTACGGGTCTCGATACGTTCGCCTCGACGGAAACAACGTTCTTCCATTCTTGAAAGAAGTGCTTCTTCCTCGTCAGCCGACAACTTGAAAAACTGCCGGACAACCTCAATGGGATGTGGCATAATAACGTGTTTTTAGGCTCACTTATTATTTAAAAGTGTAGCTTAATCCAAATGACAGAATTTCTTTGAACTGGAATTTCTGCCAGCTTGAATCAGGACGATGCGGCACTGAGGTGTCATAACGCATGTGCGCATATATCTGAGTGGTCAGATACCGGTTGATGTTAAAGTTGAGAGTATGCTCCCAATCGCCCTGGAAGTAATCATAGTCGGTGAAAGCGAAAAGTCGCGACCTGTAAGAAATGTTATATGCAATCTTCCATGTAAGGTTACATTCACCGCTCGAACCGAACTGGTTCACGACCTTGTGTCCTTCCTTTATACCAAATGATGTTTCGTTGATACGGTCGTTAACACATGATTTCATATTCCACGAAAGCGGCGAGATCGACGCACCGAATGACACGGTTTTCTTTGGATTCTCATAATTATACGTCATACCGACACCGACATTAAGTTCGCCCGGCGACAGGAAAGCCGATTTCAGATTCCGCGTATTGGTGTTGTAACTCGACAGTATCTGAGTCTTGAATGACAGTTGTACGGAGTAGTACCATCGGTTAGCTGCACGTAAACCGAATTTACTGTTTATCTGAAGCAGATCCTCAGAAATGCTGTACGCCCGCAGAGTGTCATCGGGAGCATTGTTAAGACCTAACTTATACTGCATAGTGGTCTCGAACATCAAGTTTTTATAAAACTTGTCATTCAACTTTATGCTATAAAAAATATTGGCAAGCATGTTCAGGTTGTTTTTACCACCCTGATACCAGTTGGGTGAAATGTAGGCTTGTGAGAACTGTAATCCGGCATTGAACGATGTCAGCCATATCCGGCGGTCGATATCGGTAGTCATTCCGGTTGCCTGATCAGCTGTAACCACTGGAGCTGAAACCTCAGTAAGTACAATCTGCGTAGTTTCCGGATCCACTATGGCTTTGTATTGTTTGGGAGGCTCAGGCAGATCGTCAATAAAATACCGGATCATTTTGGGGTTTGAAATTACAGTGTTTTGGATAGCATGGCGCATCAGATTACTGCTGAAATTCATTTCGTCAAGCCATCCGAAAGCCCGGTCGGCATCAGGTAGCAGACCGTGATCGGGATAAGCCAACGAAAGCGTATCAAGAAAATGATAGGTATCATATATGATGGGCATACGGTAGGATGCCGCCGGAATTGTACGATAATAAGTCATCACCGACGGGAAACCCCAGTCATCGAATTCAATTTCTTCCTCTACTTCCTCCTCGGGATATAAAGTGGCGGAATCCGGCGCTTCCTTGAAGTATTCAAGCCACTCGCTCCGGTCAGGACGAGGAAACAGTGTGTAGTTCTGCGGCACTATAAACTGTGCGTAGCAAGTCATTATTGACATAACGCCTATCAGACACGCTATCTGTCGGTAAATACCTCTCATAAACAAATTAGAAATGTAATTAAGTTGATGTGGTCTATTATTCGTACAAAGATACGATTTTGTGCCGATATAAATCTCAACATATAAACTAAAAATGACATCTTTCAACATTTTAGTGTTTTGGCTTTCCACTTTTATTATGTAATTTCGCGGATATTTTCCGACAGGCGTGAGCTGCCTGCCGCACACATTTTCTAAAATATTGCTGTATATGTCTTACACCAACAAGAAAAAAGGTACAAAACGATTCTTTCTCCCTGAGGAAGAAATCCCCGCGCAGTGGTATAATATTCAGGCTGAAATGCCTGTTAAACCTCAGCCGTTGCTTAATCCTGCAACCCGTGAACCGCTAAAGCCGGAAGATCTGTATCCGGTTTTTGCCGAGGAATTATGTCGGCAGGAACTTAACGATACCGATGTATGGATCGATATTCCGGAAGAGGTCAGGGATTGTTACAAATATTACCGGTCGACCCCTCTTGTACGCGCTTATGCACTTGAAGAGGCACTGGGGACACCCGCTCATATTTATTTCAAGAACGAGAGTGTCAGTCCCATGGGGAGCCATAAACTTAATTCGGCAATCGCGCAGGCTTACTACTGTAAACAGGAAGGGGTGAAAAATGTAACCACTGAGACCGGTGCGGGACAATGGGGTGCAGCCCTTTCGTATGCAGCAAAGATGTTTGGACTCGAAGCTGCCGTGTATCAGGTTAAAATCAGTTACGAACAGAAACCTTACCGTAAAAGCATAATGCAGACATTCGGCGCACAGGTCACACCGTCGCCATCCATGTCCACAAGAGCCGGAAAGGATATTCTTACCCATACCCCCAACCATCAGGGTTCGCTCGGCACTGCCATCTCCGAGGCCATTGAACTTGCCACCACTACTCCTGATTGCAAATACACCTTGGGGTCGGTATTGAATCACGTGTCACTACACCAGACGGTGATCGGACTCGAGGCTGAAAAACAGATGGAAATGGCAGGCGAATACCCCGACATTGTCATTGCCTGTTTCGGAGGCGGATCTAATTTCAGTGGTATCGCCTTCCCGTTCATGCGTCATAATTTCACGGGTGAACATAACACTCGCTTTATAGCAGCCGAACCTGAATCGTGTCCTAAGCTGACAAAAGGTGTGTTCACATACGATTTTGGTGATGAGGCAGGTTATACACCCTTATTACCTATGTACACTCTGGGGCATAATTTCCGTCCCGCCAATATCCATGCAGGCGGGTTACGGTATCATGGTGCGGGCGTGATTGTATCGCAGCTGCTCAAAGACGGTTGGATGGAAGCTGTGGATATACCCCAGATTGAATCGTTCGAAGCCGGTGTTTTGTTCGCAAAAACCGAAGGTATAATTCCTGCGCCGGAATCGTGCCATGCTATTGCAGCTACAATACGTGAGGCTCTAAAATGTAAGGAAACCGGCGAGGAAAAGGTGATTCTGTTCAATCTTTCGGGTCATGGACTTATCGACATGGCATCCTACGACAAATTCCTTGCAGGTGATCTTCAGAATTATACTATCTCCGATGAAGAGATACGTGAAAGTCTGGGTGACTGCGCTCCGGAATAATTCTTTAATTCAAACGATAATTAAACAAAGCCCGGGTACTGAAACCATCAGTATCCGGGTCTTTATTATCTTGAATACACCAATTTTTCCCTATGGGTTTACCAGCCGGTTACGTGTATCGGTAGGCGTTTCTCCATATTTTTCGCGATAGCACCGCGTGAAATATGCCGGTGTAGAGAATCCTGTCTCATAAGCTATTTCACTGATAGTGCGGTCGGTAGTCTTAAGCAAAATCTGCGCCTCCTGAAGACGTAAGTTACGGATAAGCTCAACCGGCGAAAAATTTGTCAGTGCCTTTATCTTGCGATAAAATTGAGTGCGTACGAGTCCCATCTTTGAAGCAATCATATCGACACTGAGATCGGAGTTACTTATTTCGGAACGGAATATCTCGAGGAACCGGGAATAAAAGTCATTCTCACGGTCAGCAGCTACCGTCGGTTTGTCATGCAGTATCGAAGCATGCCATGCAACCGCAGTAGCGGGATTGCCCCATAGCTCCTGGATGCGTCTGCGGTTAGCGATAAGTGCTGCCACCCGCGATTTGAGAACGTTACCGCTGAACGGCTTGGAAAGATAACCGTCAGCCCCGCTGTCATATCCCTGGACACGCTGTTCGTCCATTGAGCAGGCGGTCAGCATGAGTACAGGTATATGCGATGTTGATGTTTCCGCCTTCAGTTGCCGGCAACATTCCAGACCATCCATCACCGGCATCATGACGTCGCATATTATCACGTCAGGCACATATTTGACAGCCTTACTCAAACCTTCTTTACCGTTTATAGCCGAAATCACATTATACGACTGACCCATAAGTTCGGTTATAAGTTTCTGTATATCGCGGTTATCATCTATAATCAGCAGCAACGGTTTATCTTCGCTAAATGTTACATCCGATTCCATGACATCGAGTTCAGCCTCAATATCCTCTGCCGTAATATTAGGAGTCAACGGTTCGGAAGGTACAGTCGAGGTATGGCTGACCGGTATGGTGACAGTGAATACCGAACCCTTTTTCAGAGTACTTTCCACTATGATTTTACCACCGTGAAGTTCGATAAATGCCTTGCACAGCGACAATCCGATACCTGAACCGTTAGGGTGTACGCGATCAACCTGATAAAACCGGTCGAATATATTTCCGAGATCCCGCTCACTGATACCTTCGCCGGTATCGGACACACTTATAACTATCTCATCGTTGACAATTGAATAAGTAATGGCTATATCGCCACCTGCGGGAGTATATTTCAGCGCATTAGAGATCAAATTAAAAAATACACGCTCTATTTTTTCGGGATCGACCGCCACTGTAGCGGCAGCATCACTCTCCGACATTTCAAGCGACATATGCATCTGACGCTTCCGTGCAATTGACAGGAACGATTCGAACCACTCCTTCACAGCGTTTCCGAGCGGTATCTCCGCAACTGAGAGTACCATTCTGTCATTCTCATATTTGCGGAAGTCAAGTATCTGGTTGATAAGTCGCCGCAATATTCTCACATTCTTGTCGGCAATCTTCATCATGGTATGTTGCTGCGGAGAAAGATTGGAAGCATCCGCCAACTGTGCCACCGGCTCCGCTATAAGAGTCAAGGGAGTACGCAGGTCGTGTGAAACATTGGTGAAGAACATAAGTTTCGACTGGGTTGCCTCCTCCAGACGCTGATTGAGTTCACGTTGCTTGTCACGCTCTATTTCCAGGATGTGATTCTGCTCCAACAGAACGGATTGATGTTTTTTATGCTGCCAATAGGTACGTAGAATGGTGAACACGAGTATGAAAAGCAATACTATGATTACAATGCTTGCATAAAACAAAGATGTCTGTGAAGAATGTCGCGCCCAATAATCGTCAAGCTGGCGTTTGAGGATCATTATTTTATTCGTTTCCTCGTATAACGCTTCGTTCTGGCGTAGAAGAATATCGGCATTACTGATATCCACAGCCGACGACGCGGGCAAAATGATCTCCCGGTCATACGGTTCTCCTTTCAAAATGGATATAGCCGTACGTATCACACGGTGACCTTCGGTGGGATAAAGAAATGTAGCATCAATCAGACTGTCGGCAACCGCCTGGATTCCTATATTAGGAGCCGCGTCGATACCGATAATCCGAATATTGTCGCGTCCCATACGGCGTGCCACTTCCGAAGCCCCGATAGCCATTCGGTCGTTGTGCGCATATATAAGGTCGACATCCGCATAGAGTTTCAATAGCGAATCGGTCAGCCGAACGGCGTCCTCCATATTCCAGTTTGCCGATTCGCTTGCAATCAGTTCGCCGCCCGCATCAAGCCATTCTTCGCTGAATCCTTTATGTCTGCCTTCAGCAGGCGTGGAACCACGTAGTCCGTAAATCTCGATTGCGCGTCCACCCGGTCCCAGCAAATGAAATGCATAGTGAGCCGCCGCTCTACCTATTCCCTCGTCATCGACGCCGATACGTGCGGTATAAGTATCACCTGTTATATTACGGTCGAAAATAATCACCGGCATACCGGCGTTGTACACTTCTCTGATAACCGGTGTGAGAGAAACAGCTTCATTAGGTGAGACTATCAGTATGTCGAAATCATTCTCCTTGAAATAACGGATATCATCGATCTGCTTGCTGCTGTTATCGTCAGCCGATCTAATCTCTACAACGACATCTTCGTGAAACATCACCTCACGGAGCATCTCGTCATTCATTTTCTTCCGCCAGTCATCCTGACTGCACTGCGAGACACCTATTTTGTAAACATACGTTTCACCGCATCCGGCAAAGATTACAACAGAGCAGATGACAGTGAAGCATGCGAGTATTTTTCTTATGATTGACATGGTAACGATGATTGGTTCGGCAAAGATAGATATAATGATATGAAAAACAGTGCAAAAGAGATAAAAAAAATTAACCATGCAACATTTTTAATGGGATTTGCATAATTTATGCAACCCATAGAATAAATAATATCGTAGTTTTGCATCGTAAATCTGAAAAACAATAAAAGATCCTATGATACAAGTCAAAAACTTTTTGAAAATTATGGCAATTACCGGCTTAGTGACTGCGGCAGCTGTTTCGGCAACCGCCGCCGACGGTGTGGAGATTGATTATCTCGGTTCGAACAACACTCTTGTACGGGTGATGGGGGGTGATCAGTTCCTCATGCTGCCCGTGCAGGAAAGTAACGATGATGCACGCGTGAATATACTGGTCGACGGTAAAATTGCAGAAACGATTTATGTACGCCTGGCACGTTCCAAGACCGACTATTCAGTGCCGTTCGATCTGTCACCCTACAAAGGGAAAAATGTAATCCTTGATATAGTTACCCCACAGGGACGCAGCTCGGTCAGGGAAGCGAAAGAGGATGTTTGCTGGAAAGGAATCGAACTTGTCGACGAAGTACCTGACACAGATCTCGAAACCAAGTATCGTCCCCTTTTCCACCACACTCCGTCATACGGCTGGATGAATGATCCCAACGGTATGTTTTATAAGGATGGCGTATGGCATCTGTATTATCAATACAACCCTTACGGCTCGAAATGGCAGAATATGACCTGGGCTCACTCCACATCATCTGATCTGACCAACTGGAAGCACGAGCCGATAGCCATACGGCCTGACGGACTCGGAGCTATATTCAGCGGCAGCAGTGTGATCGATCACGCAAATACAGCCGGATTCGGCAAAGACGCAGTTGTATCTCTGTACACTTCCGCAGGGACAAGCCAGATGCAGAGTCTTGCTTATAGCAACGACAATGGCATGACATTTACAAAACTTCCCGCAAACCCTGTATTGACTCTCGAAAGCGAGGCCCGCGACCCAAACATGTTCTGGAACGAAGCTACAGGCGAGTGGAACCTGGTTCTCGCTCATGCGCTGGATCACGAAATGCTCTTCTTTACTTCGCCCGACCTAAAGGAATGGACGCTCCAGAGTGCTTTCGGAAAGGGTAAAGGAGCTCAGGAGGGTGTTTGGGAATGTCCCGACCTGCTTGAACTCACAGTTGACGGCACAGGCGAGAAGAAATGGGTTCTCATTTGCAATATAAATCCCGGTGGACCTTTCGGAGGATCGGCGATACAGTATTTCGTCGGTGACTGGGATGGCAAAACATTCAAAGCTGACACAGATGCCAATGGGACAATTCCTACAAAATGGCTTGATTACGGCAAAGATAATTACGCACTTGTAAGCTGGAGCGGAGCGCCCGACGGACGTCGCACCTCTATCGGATGGATGAGCAACTGGCAGTATGCAGCAGAAGTGCCAACGATGCAGTACCGCAGTGCCAACACTCTTCCCCGTGAAATAGGACTGTTTACCGCTCCCGACGGTCAGATCTATGCGAGCAGCGCGCCTTCACCTGAATTGACTTCATTACGTGGTAAATTGTCAACAAATATCAATTCCGCTACTCTTTCCCCCAAATCACGCACCTATACACTTCCGGCGGATGGATCGGGTGTATGTGAGATTCTCGCCGGTCTTGACGCCCAGTCTGCCGACTCGGTGATAATGACACTCTCAAACAATGCGGGTGACCGTGTTGTGATTACTTACAATCCCAAGGCTTCGACAATGTCATTTGATCGTCGGCACAGCGGAATAGTGGATTTCAGCGAGAGTTTCCCGGCTGTGACAGTATCACCAACCTTCGAAAAAGACGGCAAAATTAATGTCAGGATTTTTGTGGACCGGTCAAGCATCGAATTATTCGGTAATGACGGTCAGTTCGTAATGACTAATCTCGTTTTCCCGACAGAACCTTATACAACTCTTTCAGTAGCTTCGTACGGAGGAAAAGCCCGCATGACCGGACTGAAAATATATTCACTATCAACAAATAAATAAAATACATTCACGATATGTCACAATCAATCTCTGTCACCCGAAAGACATCGCTCATGCAGCTAATCCCTGTGATGCTATGTTTCTTTGCAATGGGATTTGTCGACCTTGTCGGCACCGCTTCCAATTACGTTCAGAAAGATCTCGGTCTCTCTGATTCCGAAGCCAACTTGTTTCCGTCACTCGTATTTTTCTGGTTCCTGATTTTCTCGGTTCCGACCGGTATGCTCATGAACCGCATAGGGCGTAAAAAAACGGTACTAATAAGTCTTGTCATCACAGCACTTTCACTTGTCATACCCATGACCGGCGACGGATACATGACCATGCTGATTGCATTCTCGTTGCTCGGCATCGGTAACGCGGTAATGCAGACATCACTCAACCCTCTTGTCACCAATCTTATAAGCGGTGACAAACTGGCTTCAACCCTTACTTTCGGTCAGTTTGTAAAGGCAATCGCATCATTCCTTGCCCCTATACTTGCTGCCTGGGGAGCCACCACATATTTTCCGACCTTCGGACTCGGCTGGCGTGCGCTTTTCGTTATATATGCTGTAATCTGTTTCCTTTCGATCGCTGCTCTCGGTGCCACACCAATTCAGGAGGAACGCCCTGACAAAGCCTCGGGTATAGGCGAATGTCTGAAATTGCTTGGCAGTCCGTTTATCCTGCTCTGCTTCATCGGTATAATGTGCCATGTAGGTATTGATGTCGGCACCAATACCACCGCACCGAAAGTGCTCATGGAACGTCTGCAGCTACCTCTCGAAGAAGCAGGTTACGCAACAAGTGTCTACTTCATTTTCCGTACGATAGGTTGTTTCCTCGGCGCTTTCCTGCTCCGTGCCATGTCTCCGAAAATATTTTTCGGTATCAGCGTGCTGATGATGCTTGCCGCCATGATTCTGCTCTTTATCTGTGACACTCTCACTCCCATATACATAGCTCTCGCCCTGATAGGATTCGGAAACTCAAACATATTCTCAGTTGTTTTCTCACAGGCGCTCCTGAGTTCACCTAACGAAAAGAACGAAGTATCCGGACTCATGATAATGGGACTTTTCGGAGGAACCGTTTTCCCTCTCGCAATGGGATTTGCCGCCGATGCCATGGGTCAGAACGGATCTGTAGCAGTGATGACCATAGGTGTGCTTTATCTGTTATTCTATACACTCCGTATAAAGAAAATAAAATAACTTTGCAGCAGAATTAACTTATTAAAACCCTAAAATATATCAATATGAAAGACGTTGTTGTCGGAATGGGAGAAGCTCTCTGGGACGTACTCCCCGAAGGTAAGAAAATTGGCGGCGCTCCTGCAAATTTCGCATATCATGTATCACAGTTCGGTCTCCCCAGCTGCGTGGTCAGCGCAGTAGGTGACGATGCACTCGGACATGAGATTATCGAAAATTTCACGTCAAAAGGTCTGAACCAACTTATCGCTGAGGTTCCCTACCCTACCGGAACCGTTCAGGTAGAGATAGATCAGGCTGGTATCCCCCAGTACGACATAAAGGAAAATGTGGCATGGGACAACATCCCTTACACCGCAAGGCTCGAATCACTTGCTGAACGTACAAAAGCTGTATGTTTCGGCTCACTCGCTCAGCGTAATGTTGTGTCACGAAACACTATCAACCGTTTTCTTGATGCAATGCCTGAAGATAACGACCGCCTGGTTGTATTCGATGTCAATCTCCGGCAGGGATTTTATAACAAAGAGATTCTCTGCAACTCGATGGAACGCTGCAATATTCTTAAAATCAACGACGAGGAACTGATAACTGTCAGCCGCATGTTTGGATATCCCGGTATAGATCTGCAGGATAAATGCTGGATTCTGCTTGGTAAATACAATCTGAAGATGCTCATCCTCACCTGCGGCATCAACGGCAGCTATGTATTTACTCCGGGCAATGTATCGTTCCAGCCTACACCTTTAGTTGAGGTTGCCGATACAGTAGGTGCCGGCGACTCATTTACAGCTGCTTTTATCGCAGCTCTGCTCAAAGGTAAGTCAGTTGCAGAGGCGCACTCGCTCGCCGTGCGTACATCGGCTTTTGTATGCACCCGCAAAGGTGCCATGCCTATACTCCCCGAGGAACTCACAAAAGAATAATATAACAACTTCATAAAAAACCTCCGGACAGCGGGATGATCAATGAATGGTAGCCCGTCTGTCCGGATATTTTATGAAAGTGATTTCAAATTGCGTTGTAGACCTGACAATCGCGTACGTTTTATCGCTGAATGACGGAATAATAACCTGAAAGTAACTTCGTCCATCTGACGCAGCGCTTCTTCTGAAAGAGTCAGAATATCATCCGATGGCTCAAAATCAGACAATAGAGCGTGTGCATGTTCTTTATTATGCGGACACACTTCCTGACACCGGTCGCAGCCATACAACGTGTTGCACAGATCAGTTCCCGCTGGAAATTCACCACGATATTCAATAGTAAGATATGAAAGACACCGGCGGGCATCAAGTGTTCCGTCACCTCTCAGAGCATTCCCCGGACACGCACGCTCACATGCACCACATCCGGCGCAATTGCGGGTGCATGGCTCATCGGGAGCCAGGTCAAGTGTTGTGAGCAGCGTACCAATAAAGACGTAGGAGCCTGCACCGGGTACTATCAGTTGTCCATTCCTGCCTATAAACCCGAGTCCTGACCGCACTGCCCAATAACGCTCGCGCAATGGAGCCGTATCGACACACGCCCGCCACTCTCCTCCATAAAGGCTTTTCAATTGGTTGGCTATATCAAGCAGTCGTTCTCTGACAACTTCATGATAGTCGCGACCCATAGCATAACGTGCGATGCGCGGAAGATGTGGATCACGTTCCCGCAACGGGGCATATGGAAAGGCACATACAATCAGCGACCGCGCCCCGGAATCAATCAGAAGAGACGGATCGTCACGAACCTCGCCATAGCGTTCCAGATAACTCATTGTGCCGTGACATCCTTCGTCAAGCCAACGCCTGTAGGCATCTGACATCTCTGGTGCGACTTTCTCAGCTTTGGCAACACCGAACGCAACGATTCCGGCATCCGTACCGAAAAACGGCTGCAGATCGGTTCTACATAGGGAACGGTCGGAGATCATATCCTTCACCTTTCAACCATTCTATGGCGCGTGGCAATGCGTAACGCATACGGTCGGCTGCTTTCAGCGAGTCATGAAATACAATTACCGAACCGTTGCGGGTAAACCGCTTCACCGAATCCAGAACCCGCTCGCCCGATAGCTCCGGATTATAGTCGCGGGTTACTACATCATACATTACCACATTGTAGTGGCGCTTGATTGCCTGTGCCTGCCTCCACGACATGAGTCCGTGAGGCGGTCGGAAAAGCGGACTCCCGATAAGGCTGTTAGCCTCCGTTATATCACGCATATAGGAATGTACCGACACTTTCATGCCCTGCACATGATGCATGGTATGATTCCCGTAACTGTGTCCGCGACGGCGAATTTCCTCAAATAGTTCCGGATTACGCCGTACATTTTCTCCCACCATGAAGAAGGTCGCCTTTACATCATAAGAGTCTAAAGTGTCAAGCACCCATGGTGTCACTTCCGGCACAGGTCCGTCATCAAAAGTCAGATATGCCACACGTCGTCCCCCTGTCTTTAAACGCCATATCGCCTCCGGGAAAAGGAGGCGATACAGCAAAGGTGGTTGTTCGACAAGTCGCTCAAGCATTATGCGGCGGCATTAATTTTTGGATCCGAAAATCATGTTGCGCAGGATGTTGACGTTCACACCGAGACCTGCCACATAATTCTCAACCTGTTCATAATCGCCCGTCATCGAAGCCATAGTACGTACCACATCCGGGAAATAATGATAGTAGATGTAGAGATCGGTAGGCTGAAGTGTCGACAGTTGAGACGGCGTAAGTGACGAGTAGTATCGGAAAGCACGAGCATAAGTATCCAGATCGGACTGAAGCTGTGCGAACGCATGGTTCAGATCATCCTCCGAATTGGTTTCTTCAGCAAGATCACGATAAAGATCCACTATCTGCAATCCCATATAAGAAGCAAGCGGAGACACATCTGCCGGGAGTTTCTCCTCCATAAGATGCAGTACATTACGTGCTTTCTCGAAACGATCGGCAGCAAAAAGCTTTATCGAATCAGTGTCAAATACCATACCGCGGTCAGCCGCAGTACTATCGGTAAGAGCAAGTGCCGCCTGACCTTCATCTATCAGAGCGCCGGCGAGATCAATCATAGCTGTCCGATGAGTGGAGACCATACGGCGCACTGTCTCATCGAGATACAAATCGGAAGCATCCGGCTGATCAAGACCACCCCACTTGAATTTCTCCATGATGTTTTTGTACATCTTGTCAGTATTCACTCCGGGCTGTCCATCCTTACTCAAAAGTGCTCCTATTTCATATGTCAGACCGGTCGACCGCATATAAGGCGAAAGCCCGATATAGTAGTCCTCAGGAACTGTCATGGCAATATACATCGGTCGATCCCAACCATTCTCGGCTGAATTGAGCAGCATGTCAAGAGCAAGCACACTGTTTAATGCTACTCCGTTTGACGCGCTAAGGTCGATATTGATTTGAGATTCCGCAGCTTTTGCCTCTGCCGGTGTCATTCTGCCGGCAGCCACCATCGCCTCTGCGTCGACCGGCAGATACATACGCGGATAACGCATCACGTGAATATCACTTCCCTTCTGAGAATAAAGATCCTCCAACGAACGGCGCAGATGTACCGACGACGAATCAACAGCATCAACATAATTATACTGAAGACGGTCGTAGGCATAGTCTTCTGGCTTCGCTGTCAGACGTATTGGTTTGGCATCATATGACGGGTGACGGATCTGGTCGGCATACCAGTCGGTAGTCAGATATGACAGATTCACCACTTTCACATCAGTGCGTACCCCTTCAACCTCCTGGGCGTACCATAGCGGGAAAGTATCATTATCACCATTAGTGAATATTATAGCGTTTTCATCAAGGCTGTTAAGGTAATTTTCACCAAAATCGCGCGTCGTATAGCGCCCTGAGCGATCGTGATCGTCCCAGGTCTGTGAAACCACCTGCAATGGGACGAAGATTCCGACAGCGACCGAAACGAGTGTAAGCGCCATATTAGTACCGGCAGGTTCAACCTCTTTATCGCCTTTTTTCGCGGCTTCTTTGGTCTTGCGGTCAAACAACTGATGAAGCACCGCCGACAAACCGGCGACACCCATTCCAACCCATATAGCATAGGCGTAGAATGATCCGGCGAACGCATAGTCACGTTCACGCGGCTGTTGGGGAGTCTGATTCAGATAAATGACAATGGCGATACCGGTCATGAAGAACAGGAAGAATATAACCCAGAACTGCTCGATTCCACGCTTACTTACAAACGCCTGCCATAACAGACCGATAATACCCATTATGAGAGGAAGCATGTAGAAAACGTTATGCCCTTTATTACCCTCACCTTCACTATAAGGAAGTAACGACTGATCGCCGAGACGCGGATTATCAATCACCGGAAAACCGGATATCCAGTTACCGTGATTTACTTCACCGTTACCCTGTATGTCATTCTGACGTCCTGCAAAATTCCACATGAAATAACGCCAGTACATGTAATTGAGCTGATATGAGAAGAAGAACTTCAGACTTTCGCCTATGGTAGGCTTTATGGCATATTGGTCAGCACCTGGAATAGGATTGCCGTCCTGATCGTAAATCTGGGCGTATTTAACCTGAGTCCCCCGCATACCCACCCAGTCGGTATAAGCCTGGATATGCTTGCGGTCACTTGAATATATGCGCGGGAACAACATATTCAGCTCGGGAGCCATTTCATACTGACGTTTGTATCCGGTCATTGTGTAGGTATCAGGTTCATCCGGTGAACTCTTGATAGTTTTAGCATACTGACGGTCACCTTCCTTGTAACGCGCACGGTAACTGCCTTTTCCATCAGGAGCGTAAGTTACTGCTGAATAAGGGGTCACACCATAGAAAAGCGGTCGGTCGCCATACTGTTCACGGTTGAGATATGAGCTGAGCGCAAATACATTGTCCGGAGCATTCTGATTCATCGGTGTCTGCGCGGTAGAGCGGATAATGAGCAGGGCGTACGAAGAGTAACCGATAAAGATAACAAGCAGACTCAGGGTTGAGAGAGTCATTACCCGGTTACTGATACGAGGCAGACGTCCGATAATTACAAAAATTGCTATCGCCACCAGAATTGCGAGCCATTCACGATGCACCATAAGCGGAATACCCGACATTACTATGGAGGCTGCAAACAGCATGCGCACCGCCTTCGGATGACGCTGTATATAAAGTTCGCGTATCGTCACTATGAACAGTGCTACTACAGCTATGGCATAAATCAGGGTACCCACGTTATACGGCAGATGTAACAGATTGGCTGAAAGGAGTTCGAAATACTGAGCCATCTTTATAAAGCCCGGTACAAGTCCATATAACACAACTGCCACAAGTACAAATGAAATAAGCAACGCTATGATAGAGCCTTTGGCTGTCGTATTACGCCACTTGCGGTAATAGAACACAAGTACGATCGCGGGAATACATAGCAAGTTAAGAAGATGGACCGCAATTGAAATGCCTATTACGTAAGCAATCAGTACCAGATAACGGTCACTGTGTGGAAGATCAGCACGATTCTCCCATTTGAGAATCAGCCAGAATACCAAAGCTGTGCAGAATGAAGAGAATGCATACACCTCACCTTCGACAGCGGAAAACCAGAAAGTATCGCTCCAGGCATACATAAGCGCACCACAGACACCCGAACCGAAGATGACGAGCATCTGCACCATCGACACCTCAGTGGCGTCATCCTTTACTACAAGCCGCCGAACAAGATGAGTGATAGTCCAGAAAAGCAACAGGATAGTGGCGGCTGACAAAAGACCTGACATACAGTTGACCATCCATGCCACTTTTGTAATGTCTCCGCCCGCAAAATTCACGAAGAAACGTGCCGTGAGCATAAATATCGGGTTGCCCGGCGGGTGTCCGATTTCCAGTTTATATCCTTGAGTGATAAATTCCGGGCAATCCCAGAAACTTGCCGTGGGCTCAAGTGTCAGCAGATATGTGACGGCAGCCACAAGAAAGCACACCCAGCCCAGGATGTCGTTTATTAGATTATAACGTTTCATATATACGTAATGACTGGCGAATAACGAATTGCAAAGTTACATCCTTTTCACCACATTATTTGGTTTTTTCACAAAAAGTAACTACTCAAGACCATATTCCTTGATCTTGCGATACAGGGTGCGCTCCGAAATACCGAGTTCGCGGGCAGCATCTTTACGTCGACCGCCATTACGTTCGAGACTGCGTTCGATCATCATGCGTTCGTTATCTTCAAGCGACATATTCACAGGAGACACTGCTCCCGGGGAAGTTTCCGGAGTTTCATCGCTCACCTCGACAGTGATCGGTCCAGCCGGATGAGTGTAAATCGGAAGCGCCGGCTTGGGTTGAAGAATGGTTGGCTGAGTCTGTTCTGCAGGCATTCCCGCCGCCATATGTTCTACTACCCCCCGAAGAGAATCCAATTCGCGTTGAAGTCGAAATACCATATTGAAAAGCACTTCCCGTTCCTCATCGTAAGTATGATGCCGCGATCCGGAAGAAGCAACCGGGGAATACACCATGCCGTTTGCAGGCAGATAATTCTCAACGGTCTTGTCATCCACCCGGTTACCTGCCTCGAAAAGGCATATCTGCTCCACCACATTCTTGAGTTGCCGCACGTTCCCCGGCCAGCGGTAACGTCGGAAAGTATCAATGGCTTCCTGCGTGAATTCAGGAGGCGTCATACGGTACTGTTCTGTAAAGTCGACCGTAAACTTACGGATAAGCAGTGCTATATCGTTTCCCCGATCGCGCAAAGGAGGGACAGTGATACCGACTGTGGAGAGCCGATAGTACAAGTCTTCCCGGAACCGTCCTTCTTCGATGGCGCGTGCCATGTCGACATTGGTCGCGGCAACTATGCGCACATTTGTCCGCTGTACCGTCGAGGATCCGACCTTGAGAAATTCTCCAGACTCCAGCACCCTGAGAAGGCGCGCTTGCGTAGTGAGCGGTAGTTCCCCGACCTCATCAAGAAAGATCGTCCCACCGTCAGCTTCTTCAAAATAGCCTTTGCGTGAGCCTATCGCTCCCGTAAAGGCCCCTTTCTCATGACCGAAAAGTTCTGAATCAATCGTTCCTTCCGGAATCGCACCGCAATTGACAGCTATATACTTGTTGTGCTTACGGGCTCCGAACCCATGAATGATTTTCGGAAAAAACTCTTTACCTGTTCCGCTTTCACCGGTTATAAGAACCGACAGATCAATAGGCGCAACCTGAATGGCACGCCTTATTCCGGTTATCAACTGCGGTGAATTACCAATGATTCCGAAACGCATTTTCGCTTGCTGGACTTCGGCAGGAATATCCGGGATATTTACTTCCATGAACGCAGTGAATATGTTTTCTGTTTAAGATACTCACACAATTCTTCGGGTGTCGCAGCATGAGCCTGCTGCTCGTCAACAGTTATTGGCTCACCTATAGTTATATGCATCGAACGTCCCTTTTTGTTGAACACCTCTCCGGGAAGCCGGAGCGTACGCAGCTTCCAACTTATCAGTCCGAGGAAATTAAACCACCATGAATTACCGCCATGAAAATAAATCGGGATAACAGGCACTTTTAGTTTTTTAATCAGACGCCCTATGTTTGGTTGCCATTCGCGATCTTCAAGACGCAGATGACCGTTGAGTTTCGACACGGCTCCGGCGGGGAAAAAGCCCAGTGGCTGCCCGGCGGAAATCTGAGCGATAGCCTCCTTGATTCCATTCATCGACACCGCCTTACGCGACGGATCATTACTTGCCAAAGCATCCACTGCAATAAAATTGGGCCGCATTGCAGTAATCTGGTCAAGTATCATATTTACCATCACTTTAAATTCAGGACGATGACGACCCACTATATCTATCAACATAATGCCGTCCAGCGCTCCATAGGAATGATTGCTCACGGTGATGTAGGGACCTTCCGGAAACCGGTCAAGTACTTCTTCATTATCAATACGCAGTTTTAGCTGTAGATCGCGTATTACACCTTCACAGAACCGGTAACCCGGAGTATTGTGGTTATGACGGTGAATCGAATTGACTTTGTCTATCTGCAGCCAGTGCATTACCCTCTCCACCATTTTACGGTGTCCGGCAAGAGCCGGTACCATCTTCACGGCATCATCGACTGTGATGACATCCGGACGGATATTATATTTCCGTTTAAGTTCTTCAGGATCGTATGAGAAGTCTGTATGATTAGTTTCCATTGTGATGTTTATTTTTTGTTATCAGTCAAAATAATCCGTCGCTTCTATTTCCTCATCGGGAATCAGAGATTTAATTTCCGATTGAAACGCTTTGAATTTTTCGTGAAGCGCCAGAATATCTCTTCCGTAATTATTATTTGCAGCCCAACGTCCGCTGAGATCTTCCCAATGCGGTGCACATCCGCGTTTGACCAGTTCAAATCGCGGATCTATTATTATTTCACCAATCGGAATTTTGTCGCGGCAAGCGTATGCGAACAGATGCTGGATCTGTGCTGTAACACCGTCCTCAATACTGCTGAATTGAGCCCCTTTCAGTCCGAGCCGAGTCACCCCAAGTCCACAGAAATTATTTTGATCAGGTGTAACAGCTGTCCCGCCTGTAAACTTGAACCAACCGGTTTCGATAATCGCCTGACAGAATGCTATGTCGGCACGAATGCCGTAGCGTTTGCACACGGTAACATATGTTTCAGCTATTTCCAGAGGGAAATCGGGATTATATTGCTGTACGAAGCTGCATAGAATTCCCGCATCTACTTCCGATTCTCCGCATATCTCAGTTTTGGCCGACATAGGGAAAGCTATAGTTGCACCAAGCGCGACAAGCGCACAATAGCGGGCTTTACACTTAGTGTTATAGACCTTCAGGCCGGAAGTGGCGATTAGTCTTGCCACAGCACCCACTCCGAAACCTATGGCGATCGTGACGGCAGCCACCAGCAACAGATCGGAAATCTCAACTTTAACCGGATAGACGGTTATAGACAATTGCGAAGGATCTCCTCCAAGTTTTATAAAACCGAAATGTTCCTGCAACAAACAGAGTATAACACCCACAGCCATTCCTGCCGCGCCTCCAATAATTGTGATCAAAACGCCTTGATCCAGGAATATCCTGCCGATAAATCCACGGGTAGCGCCTAAGGAACGGTAAGTGTTTATGTCTCCTCTTTTTTCAATTATCAGCATTGAAAGAGTGGATATGATATTGAACGAGGCAATGACAAGAATAAAGACAAGGAGCAGAAGGGTAACCCACTTCTCTACCTCAATCATCCGGTAGGTAGCGGACTGTTGCTGCATGCGGTTTTCAATATTGTAATCTGTACCTAATTGTCGGGCGATAGACTGCCGCACGGACGACACATCGGCTCCCGGCTGCAGATATACTTCGAGAGCCGTTGCCTGTCCATGCATATCAAGCACGCGCCGCGCAACGTCAATCGGTACAATTACAAGATCATTATCATATTCTGCCTGATTGATCTGGAACACCCCGCTTACCACCAGAGAATCACCGCGGAAGGCAGCCATCGGATTTGCGGGATTAATACGCCCTACACGCCGCGGTACATAAAGCCGCAGCCAGTCATAATAACCGGGAACGGCACCGAGAGTCAGGGCAACTCCTACTCCAAGCGTGGCAAGGGGATTACCATGCATATCATAAGACGGATAGAATTCACCGTCAATCAGAGCCGATTCTATCGGAACATATACGGAATACACGGAATCGACACCGCGAATCCTGACAGTCAGCTGGTGATCGCCATATATTGCAAGTGCCTGCTCCTCGATCACGGGTGACACCTTAGCAACCTTATCAGATAATGATTCGCCTATTGTCCCGGCGAGTCCATCGGCATCGGTGATGAGTTTGCCGGAAACGGGAGTGATTTTTAATTCAGGATCGAGTATCGACAGCCTTGAAGACGCCACTCCGGTAAAACCATTGAATACCGACAATACACATACGATAGCGAGAGTAGCAACAGCCACTCCGGCTACCGAAATGATTGATATGACGTTTACTGCCGAATGACTCTTTGGCGCCAAAAGGTATCGTAAAGCTACCCTGAGAGTCAACGGATATCCCGGACTCTTTCCCACTTATTCGGTCTTTTCCTCAAGCAGATGGTCAATATTTGCAATATAGTCGAGCGAGTCATCGATATAGAACGATAACTCAGGTGTGCGACGTAACTGGAATCGTACTCGCTGTGCTAATTCGTAACGAATGGTCTTGGAATTTGCATTGATGCTTTCGATCTGAGCCTGTGCCTGTTCGGAAGGGAATATCGAAAGATATACACGTGCGGAACTGAGATCAGGACTCACTCTTACTGTACTTACCGACACAAGTACACCATGCATTTTGGATGTCTGTTGACGGAATATTTCACTCAGCTCCTTTTGGAGCAGACGGGCAATTTTTGCTTGACGGGTTGTTTCCATATAGTTGATGTTTAATATTACCAGACGTGGTCGTCTTCAAATATATAACATCCCACTCCGAGAATATTTCACAAAGTTAACTATTTTTTAGCATCCCGACAAATCAATGCCGATGCCATAGCGGCTATACCTTCCTCGCGACCTGTAAAGCCAAGATGTTCTGTAGTAGTAGCTTTCACCGAAACAGCATCTTCATCAACCCCAAGTATCGCGGCAAGGGTGACCCGCATTGCCGGAATATGCGGCGCCATTTTCGGGCGCTGTGCTATGACGGTCACATCGACATTACCCACCGTGTAGCCCCGCTCACCGATCAGACGCACGACCTCGGCAAGCAGTAGCCGTGAATCGGCTCCCTTGAAACGTGGATCTGTATCGGGGAAATGCTTCCCGATATCCCCTAAGGCAGCCGCCCCAAGCAAAGCGTCACAAAGGGCATGTATAGCCACATCTGCATCGCTATGTCCCAGCAAGCCGAGCACATGATCAATTTTCACTCCGCAAATCCATAATTCACGGTTCTCCGCGAAGCAATGGACATCAAACCCTGAGCCTATACGTATCATAATGATATTAAGTGATTGTCAACGACGCTTGCCTACAAGTTCACGTAAGCCGTCCATGTCGAATGTCAGGGTAAATCGCAATGTCTGATCCAGAGGTGAACTCTGTGCGGTAGCGATCATATAGGAAGCATCCAGGCGCACCACATTAAGAGAGAAACCTGCACCGGCTGCAAAATACTGGCGGTTTCCTTTCATTGCATTTTCATAGAAGTAGCCGGCACGCAGGAAGAACTGTGAGTTATAGTTATATTCCGCACCGAGCGACCACATTATCTCGCGTAATTCCTCCTTGAATCCGCCGGGAGCATCGGAAAACGACTTGAAAATACCAGTGATGGAGGACATATTCTCCCAATCCTCAAGAGCATCAAGATAAGCCTGTTGTCCTTCGGTAGTATCCTGATCATAATCCGACTGACGCGGACGAGCCGGAACAAGGAGTTTGTTAAGGTCAAGATTCAACGACAGGAAATGATAATCGGCGAGAGGGAACGTGAAAGAGGTTCCGAGGCGCAGATTGGTAGGAAGGAATGCCGGATCCTCACCGTGATTATATGAGATTTTACTACCGATATTCGAGATATTCCAACCCCATGCCCACTGACACTCATTACGCCCTATGATAGGATAAGTATTATAGTAGCCGGATATATCAGCTGAGAAAGCGGATGCTCCCGTCGATTGATCCCCGGCATAAGAATCGGAAAATCCGAGATCGGAATAGATATAACGGAATACCACACCCATCGAGAATTTTTCGGAAAGCTTGCGGGAGTAGCCTACGTCCACCGACATTTCATAAGGATTCAATGTTTGTCCGTTAGACGCATCCATGGTGGAAGTGGTCACTTCTCCGAGCGAAAAGTAACGTAACGATGCACTGACCGCCTGGTTATCTCCACTTCCGACTTTCCAGTAGCCGGCGACATTGGCAAGGAATATATCATTGACAAGTTTACGCAACCATGGAGTATAACTGAGCGAAACACCCCCCTGGCTATAAGCGAAAGCATATTTCGATGGATTCCAGTATTGTGAATTACAGTCGGGGTCAGTGGCAGCTCCGAGGTCACCCATGGATGCACCGCGTGCGTCCGGCGCAATATTAAGGGAGTTAACGCCGGTCTGGATAGGATTAAAATCATTCTTGCCGTCTGCCAGTGCCACGGACGAGGTGAGAGCGACTGTAATGCCGAGGAGGGAATATTTCAGTGTCATGTTCATATATACAGATAGAGTGCGGGTGACTTAACCCACACTCTATAATAACTCATATTTCCTCAATTTATTGTTTCATCAGCGCTTGATGATTCTGTCAAGGGCTATTGAACCGTCGGAATAAGTGGTCTCAAGCACATACAGACCGTCCGTAAGCTGGGAGAGATCCATCGTAACCGTGTAATCGCCGTCAATTACAACACTCTGTGCATGATCCCCGTTAAGCGAATAAATGGCGACTTCCGACATGGGATCAGGACTCACTACCGTAACACTGCCGGTTTGCGGATGAGAATATATACGCAGATTATCAGCATCGGCATAATCATTGTCGGAATATTCTGAACTGCAGAAATAAATCGGATCACCAAGCTGTCCGTTATAACTTGACCAGGGAACGAAAAGGTATATATGGTCTTTGTCAAGACCGCTCAGATCACCTTTTACAGTCACTTCCCCGTCCTCTCCCTGAGCAAGCGTCACTGTTCCGGCACTCAGATCGGCAACGACCGATGACGCATCATAGAAAATGTATCCTGAAACACTCTGATCGAATGTACCGTCGACACACTGGAGATCGAAGGTCACAGAAAAATCCGAAAGATCGACTTCAGCAGGAGCGCCGGCGGTGCCATTTCCACCTGTCTGACGTGCGAATGTAACGTCCGCTACCGAAACATCTGCCGGACGATGTATCACGACACGCGCGGCTATTGTGGTGGGCACGAAAGTCAGTATAATAAAGGCTATGGCGCTCAGAACTACATTTTTCATAAGTCAAGTCAGGATTGTATAGTTAATAATGATGTTACAATCCTATAACAGCACCGAACCCTGAAGGGTTCGGTGCTGTTAATGTTTTTTCTTATCTGAATTGTCGGAGTAGGGTCGTAGCGACCGTAACTTGCATATTTACAGATCTTCCTGGAGTTCAAAATCCGAATCGAGATCGGAATCGAAGTCCATTTCAGGCAGGTCATCACTTACCGGATCGTCAACATCACCGGCAATATCTGTCTGGTCTTTGTCCTCATTTTTCTTGGGACGTGGAATAGGACGTCCTCCGTTCTTCTCTGCGCCGGCACGTAATGCCTCCATAATTTTTGCTTCGAGTTCATCAGCAAGTTCAGGATTATCATGCACCATTTTCTTTGCGGCGTCGCGACCCTGTGCAAGTTTGGTTCCGTTATAGCTGAACCATGATCCGCTTTTCTGGATGACATCCAGCTCTACACCAAGGTCAAGAATCTCACCACTCCTCGAAATACCTTCACCGAACATAATATCGAACTCGGCACGACGGAAAGGAGGTGCGACTTTATTCTTTACAACCTTAACCTTGGTGAGACGACCCAATACATCCTCTCCATCTTTTATAGAAGTGCTCGACCGTATGTCAATTCGCACTGAAGAGTAGAATTTAAGTGCATTTCCGCCTGTTGTGGTCTCGCTGGGACCGAACATCACACCGATTTTATCACGTAACTGATTGATAAAAATACAGGTGGTGTTAGTACGCGCAATCGTGCCTGTAAGTTTACGCATCGCCTGCGACATAAGACGTGCCTGAAGACCTACATTACGGTCGCCCATGTCACCTTCTATTTCATTTTTCGGTGTAAGGGCAGCTACTGAATCGACAACAAGAATATCTATTGCAGCCGAACGGATAAGCTGTTCTGCTATCTCAAGTGCCTGTTCACCGTTATCGGGTTGGGAAATCAATAGATTATTGACATCTACCCCAAGCTTTTCAGCATAAAACCGGTCAAAAGCATGTTCAGCGTCAATAATAGCGGCAATACCCCCTGCTTTCTGAGCCTCCGCTATAGCGTGGATTGCAAGAGTTGTCTTACCGGATGACTCCGGACCAAATATCTCGATTATTCGTCCACGAGGATAACCGCCCACTCCAAGAGCAAAATTAAGCCCGATGGATCCGGTAGGAATCACTTCTATATCTTCAATACTTTCATCGCCGAGTTTCATGATGGAGCCACGTCCGTAATCTTTCTCAATTTTCTGCATTGCCTGATTTAAAGCCTGCAGTTTGGCGAGACGCGGATCGGCGGGTACCTCCTTATCTTTCTTTGGAGTTGTCGTTTTCTTTGCCATATATCTTTTTTTATTTTCTGATGCAAAATTAGGAAGAGCGTGGGAAAAAGTATTGCCCCGATCTGTTAAAAAACAAACCTATATGTCGGTTCGGCTCATAAAGTTAACCAATTAGTATGATTCTACAAAAATCAGTGAAAAAAATTTCGTTTTTTATTTTTATCTTGCCTCCGGCGAACCTTTCATACCCCCGGATGTTATTAAGATACATAGCAAAATTACTTTTTCCATTGCAAGAAATGTGATAATGATTGGTTTATAATCTGATAAGGGAGGTGTCGTGAGACAGCTCCCTTATCAGTATCATATCATTCCAGCCCTAGTAAATGCCGGCACAGACTTAACATCACATTTCTGTCAAACGGTCGCTCGATATACGCATCGCCGCCGTAACGTCCTGTTTTTTCACGTATCCGTCCGGCATTGCCATCGGTAATAACAATAATTGCCATATCCGGCAGGTCAGTATCCGATTTAAGGCGGATACATAAGTCCACAGCCTCGTCGGTTGCCTCCGAACCATCCACAATCACCACCTCCGGATGTACCTCGCATATACGTTCGAATGCTTTAGCAGGACTATCTTCAATGTAAATCGCCTTGAAGTCTTTTTTCAAACGATGTTGTAGTGTCTCTCCATACGACAAATTCGTGTACATTGCCACCATGGAGCACTCCCTGAGCGACTCCTTAGCGTCGGCACCGCCCCCATCAATACGTGAAACGGCTACCGGTTCGATATATTTTGAAGCTTTTTCAGGTTTAAACACCATTGCGACGGCAGCTAGTGTCGAGTCATTATACGCGGAAATCACATCAATACCATCCACTTCAGCAAGCCATCGCGCATACATCACCATCAGGCTCTGTTGGGTCTCATCTTTTGCGACATTCCATTTTGCATTATCCAGAAGAGCGGCATTGCCATACATAATTTTCAAGAAGCCGCTTTCATCCTCCTCACTGATAACAATACGCAGCGATTTAGTACCTGCGTCAACCAGCTCCGAAAGCAGGCAGGTTATTATCATTTCCATGCGTGAGGAATTGAAGGTAATCATTCCGGCATCAGTCTCCGGATGAAAGTCCACAGACAAATGAACATTGGACCGCTGTGCCTTAATGAACTTTTCTATCTGTTCCGACAGCCATACATTGAACCGTGCCGACAACATTACAGGCTCGATACTCATGTTCTGAGGATGCAACATGCCGAACGGATTATCTACCATCGACTGCATGACCTCGAGATTCCCGAGGGCATTGCTCAGATCGTTTTCCAGTTGTTTATGATCAATCTCTTCATCACAGGCAAGCTGATCAAGAACTTCATGGATGGGCTTTGCCACACTTGCAATAGGAGCGCGCATACCATCATTAATATTAGCAAGGATCTGCACATCACGTTCAAGCACATGCAATCGGTGACGGTTGGCATTGTTTTTCCAGCTTTGCAACAGAACCCGGTAAACACCGATAGCAATCAAAGCGACTCCGATAATAACCAGAACCATGAACCACCACGAGCGCCACCATAACTGCGCTACATCGAACGTAATAATTTCTTTCGGTGTACTCCATTCGCCGTCAGGTAACGTACACGATACTCTGACTGTGATTTTTTTGCCGGCAGGTAGCTCACCTAATGTCAGAATGGGATCTATCATCTCAACCGGATGATCGAAGTTCAACCCGTCCAGATAGAACCTGTACATACGGCTTCTTATCTGATTGGCTTCTTTATTTACAACCTTGACACGTACCAAAGCATTATGCGAAGGAATTTTTACAACTCCGTTTTTAATACGGCTGATACTCGGGACTCCGTTTATATCCAGTTCTGAGAGACTGATTTGCAAACTGGCTGCCTTTTTATTTTGATTTATGGCGAGTTCTTTCCGATTTACCCTTGCTATACCGCTTGTACCTCCGAAATAGATATAGTTACTGTCAGCATAGCTTACATTAGGCAAAAATTCATTCGGGACAACACCGTCACCCTCATTAAATGAAATCAGGCGTAACCCATCAGTTACAAAAAGTTGATTTGAAGCGCCGAACCATATCATGCCGTTTACAATTTCCATAGAACCTATATTGTTTACAGCCGACAAAGATATGGGGTCGGACTCGCCTGTGATCATATCATAATGATAAATGGTATCAGCAGTAGCGAAATACAGATTGTTTTTACCATCATATCTACCGTTGTAAATCTGACCATAAGGCGCATCTGTCACCTTCTCAAGTTTTAAAGTATTGCGGTCAGCCCTATACACTGTATGAAACCACGTTGTCATGAGCTGGTTGTCATCACTGTATAGATATTGCATCTTACCTGTAATTTTCAGATTATCAGCAGAATCAGGTACAGCCACGTCAACTCGTCCGGTGTATGGATATACAAAGTAAATGGAGTCGGATATAAATGCCAATACTGAATCAGAAATATTAAATATTTCTACCCCGATTTCATGAGCGTGAGCATTGTCCGATATGCGTTTCAAAAAAGCAGGTACAGGCGTACGGGCAAGAGTTTTCTTATCGACGAGATAAAAGTCGCTGCAGTAGCAGGCATATACCAGTTTGTTGCCGGGCCAATCTGCCATGCCGACATTTTTGTGCCCGGCAGTAGAGGGGACATGGGTTAAGGTACTCGTTTCGGTATCAAATTTATAAACACCGTTCCCATCTACACCACACCAAAGGATTCCATCACCGGGAATAATAGAAGTAACCGACATTTCAAGTTTATCCGACGGACCGAAAGCAAACGTGCGTATGGAAACCTGCTGTAGCATCGCTACTCCATTACGCACCGTACCCGCGTAAAAGTTGCCGTATTCATCACAATACATTGATCGTATCGCTCCCAACTTCGAAGCTGCGTCATCAAAAGGATTATTAGAAATACGGTTTGTTTCCAAGTCAATACTCTCAATTCCTTTTTCGCTTGACACCATCATCCCTTTCCCGTTGTATGGAAGAAGATCCGTTATCATTGATGTATTCAATCCATTCTTATCACTAAACTCAGCCAGCAGATTTCCATCTTTATCATACTTATACAAAGCATCACCATATACTGCAACCCACAGCTGAGAGAGAGAGTCCACTGCAGCCGACATTATACTTTTTATTTCCACCGGGGCATATGGCTGCATTGTCTCTGTTAGCGGATCGAAAAGCCACAAACCTTCCCGACGGGTAACGGCAAGATATTTCCCGTCGTTCCAAGGTAAAAACTCCCGAATACGCGCATCCGGGAATTCCTCATGGTATCGTACATGCAACGAATCAGTTGAAAAATCATATACTGCAATATACCCTTTACCACCGAAGATGATACTGTCATTACCAACTATAGCACCCTCTGTATATATTGGAGAACCATTTTCTTCAACGAATAGGCGCATTCTGTCTTCATCCGGATAATAACGTACCAATCCATTGTCGGCACATATCCATATGCAACCTGTCTTATCCTCATAAAAAGACAATGTATGGGAACCGGTAACTTTACCTACTGCATCGGTAGAGATAAATTGACGTATTGAATTATTATCATATCTGTTTACTCCATGATTAGTCCCAATCCATAAGAATCCCCGGCTATCGCGTAAAATGGCATTCACAGTATTCTGGCTTAGACCATCGCGTACATTCAGTGACTTAAGGATGTAATCAGTCGCTCCCATTGACAGGGAAGATACTACAATGAGAACAATAAGCGTAAATAGGATATGTTTTAATCTCATAGAAAAGTACCTATTTTAAATTTTCGCAAATTTAAAAAAAGGTTGGCAAATAAAATAAATTCTGTAACCTCTTAGAAATATTTTTTGGGAAACTGGATGTGGGCGCGATTTTTCGGCATCCACCCCGATTCATCGCGTCCACCTTGCCATCAAAAAAAGAAAACCCGGGGATAAGCTTATCCTCGGGTCTCTCGGTAGAGGGGGCGGTTACCTACTTTCCCACTTTCGCA
>CAZKSF010000027.1:0-34543 GCA_964555405.1 uncultured Bacteroides sp. | reverse complement strand
TTAAGTGGTCATGAGCATCACTTTTTCCTTATGTAAACAGCATTAGGACATGCCTACGGCTTGTTGAATAAGTATTTGATACTCAGTTATATCGCAAAGCGAAGTGCCTACAATATGTACCAAAATTTTGATTTTTTCCCGACATAGGTCTGGGGAAAACGGTCGAGAATTTATAAACAGTCAATAATAACGATGCCCGTGGGCTTCACAGCTCGCGGGCACCAATCTTTCTTAACCAATCAATCAAACCAATCAATACAATATCTAATCCATGAAACAAATCTTCTTCATTCTTGTCAGCGCCCTTATCGTTCGTTGACGATGCAAAATTACGCACTTTTATTCACTCCCAAAAATTATAAAGTTAAAGCGTGTTAATTTGATTACACCGGTGTTACAAATGTACGTCACCTACTGATTAACAGTCAGAATCCTCCGGGCACTCTCTATTGTAATGCCCGGTTTCGGACAACATCCTGCCTGTGGCATTTCTTGATAAGTTTGGACTTGATTAATACTTGTTTTGGGATAAATCTCTGATAACCAGTTTGACATCGCAAAGCGATGTCCCTGCAATTTATAAAATACTTAAATATTATTGATGGTGGATGACCAAAAACGGAAGCTTCACGGTTAATGGGAAATTATCCCTGTCAGTTGCCTTGGGAGGAAGTGTGTTTTCAGCCGGAAGGGTTGGAGGAAATATCCACGGAATTTTGTAACTTTGCCAAAGGCTTTTGTATGCCAGACTTTATAATATAATGAAATTACAACAATTCAAGATAAAGCGTCTATATCTGTTCATGCTACAGAGTTTTGTGCCTCTGTTTGTCATGACCTTCTTTATCTGCCTCTTCATAGTGCTGATGCAGTTCTTATGGCGCTATATCGATGATCTGGTTGGAAAGGGTCTGGGTGTGGATGTAATAGCCGAGCTATTCTTTTACGCAGCTCTGACCATGATACCGATGGCTTTGCCACTTGCCATTCTGCTTGCTTCCCTGATGACTTTCGGTAATCTTGGTGAGCGGTTTGAGCTGACGGCGATGAAGGCAGCCGGTGTGTCGCTCGTGCGTTCAATGAAGCCCTTGATATGGCTTATGGTATTGATTGCAGTGGGAGCGTTTTTCTTTCAGAATGACGTGTTGCCAATTGCCCAGACCAAGATGTGGACACTTCTGTATTCAATGAGGCAAAAATCACCGGAGGTGGAAATTCCGGAAGGAGTGTTCTATGACCAGATACCGGGATACAACCTTTTTGTGCAACACAAGAACCCCGAGACTGGAGTACTATATGACCTGATGATTTATAATATGTCGAACGGGTTTGAAAACTCCAGTATAATTCTCGCTGATTCCGGTCGACTTGCGTTCACCGATGACAAGACTCATCTTTATCTGCACTTATGGAGCGGTGAGTCATTTGAAAATCTGAAAGAAGCCACAACCGCAAGCACAGCAGTGCCTTACCGCAGGGAGTCTTTCAATGAAAAAGAGATACTGGTGCAGTTTGACGCCAATTTCAACAGGCTTGATGAAGAAGGAATGCGTAACCAGTATATCGGTAAGAATATTTCGGAGTTACAATCGACTATTGATTCCGTGACACTTATAGTTGATAGTCTCGCATATAATTACGGACAGGATATCCGGTTATATCCCTATTTCGGTATCACCAGAAAAATGCATCCGTTGCCTGAGAGAGATAGTGTCATATCCGATAACCGCAGTCGGGAATATTATCCCACCGTCGTGATGGATAAGCCACTTAATATCGATTCGATTTTCACCGGTCCGACATCGTCATACAGGATCAATTATCTTAACGGCGCTCTTGCCAAAGTGCGACGTCAGCGTCAGGAAATGGAATTCAAGAGTTTTCCGATGCGTGATCAGATAAAGACGATCAGACGACATGCCATAGAACTTCAGAAGAAATATACCCTGTCGATAGCCTGTATAATTTTCTTTTTCATCGGTGCGCCACTGGGAGCCATAATCCGTAAGGGAGGACTCGGGATGCCTCTTGTCATATCGGTATTATTGTTTATATTTTATTATATAATCGACAATACAGGTTACAAAATGGCGCGTGACGGCAAACTCGAAGTATGGCAGGGCATATGGCTCAGTTCAGCCGTGCTCATGCCTCTCGGAATATTTTTCACATATAAGGCAGTAAATGATTCGGAGGTCTTCAACCGTGACGCCTATACCAATTTCTTCCGTAAGCTGATAGGTCGCCATGAGGTACGTAAAGTGGACTTTAAGGAGGTAATTATTAACGAAGTAGATCGGCCTAAGGCTCTTGCACAACTCGAAAGTATCAAACGTGAATGTCGGGAATTTGTAACAAAACATTCACGTCGACAGAACTATTGGCAATACTTCAATGAAGGTTATCCACCCGCCCGGACACGGGCAATAGCCGAGAGTGTCGAGGAATTGGTGGATCATCTTTCCAACTCACGCAATAAGATGGTGGTGGCAAAACTTATGGATCTTCCGGTGCTTCGGACCTTGTGGGTTTATCGACCCGCTCCTACTCGGATCCTTGCAATTGCTTTTGTCGTAGTGTTTCCCATAGGATTACCTTTATGGCTGTTCGGAGTAAAGGAACAGAAAGCATTACTTGCCGAATATACAGGGATTGTAAAAACTTGTGATGAAATAGAGAAATTACTTACTGATAAAAAAATATAGCGAATTAGTATATGGAAGAGATCAAACTCAATACAATAGAAGAAGCGATCGAAGATTTCCGTAACGGGAAATTTATCATTGTAGTAGATGATGAGGATCGTGAGAACGAGGGTGACCTCATTATGGCAGCGGAGAAAGTAACTCCGGAAGCTGTCAATTTCATGGTGACAAATGCCAGAGGTGAATTATGTGCGCCATTACCGGTTGACCGATGCGAAGAACTTGGACTGACGCATCAGGTGAGTGACAATACTTCGATGCTCGGAACTCCTTTTACGGTAACTGTGGACAAACTTTCGGGTTGTACCACCGGTGTCAGCTGTCACGATCGCGCCGCTACCATAAACTGGCTTGCATCACCCGAAGCCAAACCTACTGATTTCGGACGTCCCGGCCATGTTCATCCCCTCTATGCCCAACCGCTCGGTGTATTGCAGCGTGCAGGACATACGGAGGCTGCTATTGATTTCGCCAGACTTGCCGGACTGGCACCCGCGGCTACCCTGATAGAGATTCTCAATGAGGACGGTACAATGGCACGTCTGCCCCAACTGCGACGTAAGGCTGACGAATGGGGACTTAAACTGGTATCGATACGCGACCTGATCGCCTACCGACTTGATAAGGAAATGCTTGTAGAGCAAGGAGAGAAGGTCAAAATGCCTACTGCATATGGCGATTTCAACCTGATCCCTTTCCGTGAGAAGATCAGCGGACTTGAGCATATAGCTCTTATAAAAGGTGATATCAATGAAGATGAACCGGTATTGGTGAGAGTGCATTCGTCGTGTGCTACCGGTGATATTTTTGCTTCAAAGCGGTGCGACTGTGGCGAACAGCTACATGCTGCCATGCGCATGATTGAAGAGGCAGGCAGAGGTGCTATCGTATACCTGAATCAAGAAGGTCGCGGTATCGGACTGATGGATAAGATAGCTGCCTATAAGCTTCAGGAGCAGGGATTCGATACTGTTGATGCCAATCTTCACCTCGGTCATAAAGCTGATGAACGTGACTATGGTGTGGGGGCGCAGATTCTGCATCTGCTTGGCATACGTAAAATGCGTCTGATGACAAATAATCCGGTGAAACGAATCGGGTTGGAAGGTTATGGTCTGGAAGTGGTCGACAATGTACACATTGAAGTGGCTCCTAATGAATATAACCAGTTCTATATGCATACCAAAAAGACCCGAATGGGTCATGAACTTGAGATGACAGAATGAAATATCAAAATACCAATGGAAGCGCGATATGCATATGATGAAATATCGCGTTTCCATTCGTTGTTACAGCAAAAAAAGAAAAAGGACTTCCGGTTGGGAAGTCCTCAGTGATACGATTGGTTGATTGATTGAGATAATATGTTACTATATTCAACGTTTCTTAGAGAGTGTCTTTCATCAAGACGATGCAAAGTTATATACTCTTTATGACATTGATGTTGAATTAATGTTACAATATTGATACAAATATGAATTGATAGGTGGAATTAATAATATTTAACAATTATGGTCAGATTTATTAATCAAATAATTGGAAAGCTTCCCATCTGGGTGGCGACAACTACTGTACTGGCGATAATATTATGGCTGACGCTTGCGCGGTTTGAGATGGATAGTGAAGATGTACCGGACATTCCTCATCTTGATAAATTAGTTCACTTTATTATGTTCGGGGGACTTGCCTGGATAAGCACACTCGATTATGCGGTACATCGACGTAAGTCCGGCAAAACAATCAGGATAATAACGGTAGCATTTTTTGCCGCGTTCTTTTCTTCATTGACAGGAGCTGCTGTGGAACTTGCACAGGGAGCAATGGGGTTAGGCAGAAGTGCCGACATATACGACTGGGTCGCTGATACAGCCGGAGCGATAACAGGATCAATATTTGCTTATATATCGCAATCACAGTCGTAATGGACCAAATGATGTGCCGCATGACATTGAGTCAGCGTACGGTCCACGAATACATGACGGTTAGCCATTCCGGCTATTGTCGACATTTCATGTGACACAAGGATAATGGTAGCTCTCTGCGATACCTCAGCCACAATGTCGTAAATTCTATGTTCGAAACGTTTGTCGACATAGCTCAGTGGTTCGTCAAGTACCAGTAGTTCGGGATTTCCAATCAGTGCCCGTCCAAGTAACGCTCTTTGCAGCTGACCACCTGACAGTGTTCCGATTACAGAATCGGAATGTGTTTCCAATCCAACTTCAATTATCATGTCGGATGTCAATTCTGCTTTTTCGACAGAATTCAGTCCTTTGATACCCATCAGCCCTGACTGTATGAGATCTTTTACAGTGATCGGGAACTGCGAGTCGAGCGTGTTTTTTTGAGGGAGATAGCCTATGGACAACCTATTGGTCGGCGTGCCGTCCGGCTGGAAATATGACACTTGTCCACAAGTTGGTTTAAGCAGTTTTAGTATTACTTTGAGCAAGGTTGTTTTTCCGCCCCCGTTAGGTCCGGTTATTGCAACGAAGTCACCGCGGTTGATTGACAGGTTGACATTTTCGAGTGTGATGCGGTCGCGACGTCGTACGGTGATGTCGGAGAGTGTTATCAAGCTCATAGTGGTCGGGCGCTTTCAGCACTTATAGCTCCTGCCACCTCATTCAATTGCCCGATAATATCCGGATTAAGCGGATTGAAAATTATCACCGGAACTCCGAGTTCGGATGTGATACCGGCGGCACGGTCGCGTTCTGCCGGAGATTCCACAAAATACGCGATAGCTCCCACTGCTCCCGCTTCTTCAATAGCATTGCGCAATGCTCCTACTGTAAGGTCTTTGTTGTCAGCACCGACCGCTACTTGTTCGAGCAAGTAATCGCGTGCGAAGTAGGTGAGTGCCGGATGACGGATCAGAAAGGCGCGGTTCGGTACACGTCGCAGTAAGGAATCCATCCGGATATCCGCGCGTGAGTAGACATCTACCACCGAATCGGCACGGTGAGCGTATTCACTGGAATGTTCCGGATCAAGTGAAGCGAGAGCATTTCCGGTGTTACGGGCAATTACCTGAGCGTTTCGTAATGAAGCCCATATGTGCGGATCAACAATATCATCACCGTGCGTTCCTTCAATCAGCTCGATACCGTCGGATATATCGAATACTTGAGTGTTATCACCGCCTATACGGTTGATTACGGTTTTTTCAAATGGCAGAAAACCTGTGGTGAAAAGTGCTTTCGAAGCCGCGGCTTTACGTAAAGTGCTCACCGGCGGATCGAAATTTTCCGGATCAGCTCCGGATTCCACTATTGAAGAAACTTCCCACTGCGGACCCGCAACAGCACTGACAATGGTGCGGAGCGGTTCCACACTCACAATTATCGACTGTGTGGTAGAGCCTGTCGTATGACGTCCGCAGGATGACAGAGGCAATATCGTCAATGCGGTCAGGACGGTAATTATATGAAATTTTGATATTAAATGTTTCATTCCGGACATGAATTTGTTTTGCAAAGTTAGCCATAATAAACGGGTATGTCAAGACCATTTCCGGGATATTTACGGTAGAATTACGTAACTTTGCCAAATGAAACGATTTGGAGCTTTATTTGATCTTGACGGCGTTCTGATTGACAGTGAAAGCCGTTATACAATGTTTTGGGATGAAATCGAGAAGATTTATCCAACCGGAATACCCAATTATGCGTGTGCTATCAAGGGTACGACTATCGAAACGATTTTGGAAAATTATCAGGAAGCATCGGTAAGAGAAGATATCCTAAACCGGCTGAAGAAATTCCAGAAGGAGATGGTGTATGAACTTTTCCCGGGAGTCAACGGTTTCCTTGATTCATTAAAAAAGGCAGGAATCCCGATGGCGATAGTCACCAGCAGCGATCCGGCGAAGATGGAACAGCTTAAGAAACATCTGCCCGGATTTGTTGAAAAATTTGATGTCGTAATTGATGGTGGCATGGTAACCCGGTCGAAACCCGATCCGGAGGGGTACCGTCTCGCTGCAAGCCGGCTCGGGATACCGTCGGAAGATTGTTGTGTGTTTGAAGATTCAATTTCCGGTCTTCACGCAGGTAGAGCTGCCGGGGGTAAGGTAGTGGCACTTGCCACTACATGGGATGAGAAAACTGTAGCCCCGCTTGCCGATCTTACAGTGAGTGCTCTTGCCGATCTTACAGTGGAACGTCTCGCAGCGCTAATGGATTCTAACATCTGATAAGTTTACGGAGACGTACGTAAACAGGCAGATCTATCCATCCGCTGACAACCCAGAACACTCCGGCAAATATCACGACGGAAAATGCCAGATCTATGTATGCCGGTAGCAACGTGTGCCACATGCTTTGTCCGAGGAGGACTATCACAAGGGCTGCTACCGGTGCATATAGACTGCGGAGAAATTCCTTCAATATTGCTGACAGACTTCCCGGTTCGTATTTTCTGAAATAGTATCCGAGGGGGATGAGTGTAAGTGCGGAAGCGAACACCTGGGAGGCGGCTATCCACAATACACCGTACCGATACACCAACGCGAGAAGTGTAAGTTGTAATATAACTTCCACAACTGTATAATCGCGGATGTGGCGTGTACACCCGTGGAATTTCAATATTGCGAATACGAACTGTTTGATGTTCATAAGAAAACCAACTGCCAGAATAACGCGGAAGATAGGAATCGCCTCGTCCCATTTATGTCCGAAAAGGGTTATGAACGCTGATGGAGCCACAACAAACATAAATAACATGAGAGTAAAGGTTATAAGCAGGATGTTCACACCCATTTCACGTATGAGTAAACGTTGACGGTCGTAATCGCGTTCGTTGGCAACAACCGGGAAAAAAGCATTGATAAACGATACGGTGGTGATGTTGAAAGGAACCTCTTCCATTTTCTGAGCCTGCGAATAAAGACCCGAATCGTTAGGCGATGCTTTTCCCAGCACCATTGTATTAATGTTGTTGGCTATCTGAGTACACAGATAGGAGAGCAATAGGTTTACGCCGTAGCGGAACATCTGCCGGAATGTGCGGATATTGAACTGGATCCTTGGAAACCATCTGGCAAATACGATGTAGAATATAAATATAAATACAGATAAAAATATGCGGCATGATACAAGTCCCCAATAGCCGAATCCTGCCCATGCGAGCCAGATGCCGAATCCTACGGCACAGCTCGTAGCACATATTTTTACAAGTGCTATTGTCCGCATGTCGAGTAACTTGCGGAGGCGTGCTTCCTGTACGAAAGTCATCGTTCCGAAAAAAAAGCAGATACCTATAGCCCGCATAATTTGCACCAGTTCAGGTGCTTTAAACCACTCTGCGACCGATTCGCCGCTGAAAAATAATATAACACCAAAAAGCAGACCGAGCGAAGTGTTGAATACAAACACCGTTGAATAATCCTCTTCCGTTGGATCAGGTTCTCTGATAAGCCAGTCGCTCATTCCGCAAGAACTGAGATTGTAAGCAACAGCTGTAAAGATCGCTACCATTGCCAAAAGGCTGAAATCGTAAACGCTGAGCATTCGAGCCATGACAATATTGCCTCCCATGGTAAGAATAGTGGATGCAACACGGTCGATAGTGCTCCATTTATAGACATTTATATTTGACATTTCTGATCGTCGGTAGGATGGTTGATTTTCAGTACTGCAAAGTTACGAATTTTTTATCACAGCTATTAAGAGTTAATGGTCTTACCGGTCCATTATGCTCCGGTAATTTGATAGATTGAGTTTTGAAGTGTGGATATTTGGTCAATTGGAAGGAGATTACTAATTTTACGAAAATATTACGATCGAATGAAAAGAACCTTGATAAGAGGCATAATTGCGGTGTGTGCGGTTTTTCTTTTCCGCGCATATCTTTTCGGTGCTGAACCGGTCACTCTCGATTGGAGCTCCGAACTTATCACTTCGGTCGGATCAGGAGATTTTGCGCCCTACTATTTTACTGCCAACCGACAGGGTATTCTCACCCAGAGCGCCAACACGTTATTGGATCTGCGGGTTGAAAAAAATATAGACTTATCACGCCGGTTCAGTTATGCTTTCGGTGTAGAGGCATTCGGGGGATGGTCGGAATCAACCGCATACAGTCAGTATCAGGCGGCTTCGGGCTGGCGGGAGATAGAGCGGCGTCCGGCTGCCGCCATGATGCAACAGTTGTACGGAATGATGAAATGGCGCGGCGTATTCCTCACGGTAGGCATGCAGGCACACGGATCAGCGATTCTAAACAGGCATCTTTCAAGCGGTGACCTTATTGAAAGCGGAAATGCCCGACCATTGCCCGAAGCACGAATCGGGTTCATCGACTTTCAGGATATTCCTTTCACCGACGGTTGGGTGCAGATACAGGGCGAAGTCGGTTATGGTAGATTTGTTGACACGGATTGGCTGAGCGATCACTCTAATTATTATCACAGTCATATCACACACGGATCCTTGCTCAATTATAAACGGTGTTATTTCAGGACAAAACCGTCACAACCTGTCTCAGTTACCGTAGGCGCGCAGTGTGTTTGTGTCTTCGGAGGTTCGACATATTACTATATTAACGGAAATTTAAAAAGAATAGAACATCATTCACGTGACATCAAGGATTTTGTAGAAGCATTCCTGCCTATTCACAGTCGTGAGGATTTCCGTTTCGGTAATTCTATCGGAAGCTGGGATATGAAGGTACGTTACCGTATGCCTGACAATACGGAGATAAGCGCATATTTTGAATGGCCTTGGGAAGACGGGTCAGGACTCGGACGACGTAATGGGTGGGATGGCTTATGGGGCGTGGAATACAAAGCAAGATCCCACGGCTGGATAGATGGCGCGGTAGCTGAATATATAGATTTTACCAATCAGAGCGGACCCTTGCACTGGTCAGGAGATGACCGTCCCGGCTCTACCTTGACCGGACATGCTACCGGAGCAGATGATTATTATAACAATGCTTATTATAATTCATATGCCAACTATGGCATGGCTATAGGAACACCGTTTGTCAAATCTCCGATTTTCAATACCGATGGCAGCATGCAGTTTCTTGCCACACGTATGCGGGGATTTCATGTTGCGGTTGCGGGGCATCCGGGTAACGGCTGGAGCTGGCGTGCCGCTGCAAGTTACCGTAAAGCATGGGGAAACGGAAAGGTCATGATGACCCACCCCCAAAGCGATGTCTCGGTCCTGGTTGAAGGCGGTTATGCAATGCCACGTATCAAGGGTCTTGAACTTAAAGCCGCTGTAGGCATTGACCGCGGAACGCTATTGGGTGATAATGCCGGTGTGCAACTGACGGTACGTTATTCCGGATCTATTAACCTTAAGAAATGAAAAACAGATTAGCAGGCATATTTTTCCTAAACATCGCAATGTTAGTGATGTACATAGCGGGCTTATGTTCATGCACACAGAACGACGGTCGCATAACACCTCTTTTCGGATCGTGGATGCTTGACATGATTACTGTCGATGGCGAAGAGCTAGAATTCGAACCCGCTGTATGGGGATTTCAGTCATCATTAGTATGTTTTCAGATGATTCTGCCTATGCACGAAACTGAAGAACACTGGGCATCGTGGGAGCGCGAGGATGATGAGCTGACAATCAATTTCAATAATTACGATGACAATACACCACCAGGTGAGTGGCCATATAATCCGCCGCGTATACCCGGATTTCCCCGCGGCGCAAGTATACTTCATTTAAAAGAATTGAAAATTGAGTCAAGAAGCATGAAGCTTGAAAATGTGTCGGCTTCTGATGGAAAAACGTATGTTTATTACCTTTCAAAAATATATTGACCAATATGGATGTATTACACGATATAAATGATTCTCCACTGGTTCTCGTGACCGGAGCCGACGGTTTCATAGGTTCACATCTTGCTGAACTGCTTCTCCGCCGTGGTTTTCGCGTAAGAGCTTTGAGTCAGTATAATTCGTTTAATTACTGGGGATGGCTGGAAGGTATGGTTCATCCGGGACTTGAAGTAGTAAGCGGGGATGTACGTGATCCGAATTTCTGCCGCTATATCTGTCAGGGAGTGCAGACTGTGTATCATCTTGCAGCTCTTATTGCCATTCCTTACAGTTATGTGGCTCCTGACAGCTATGTAGATACCAATGTCAAAGGTACTCTGAATATATGTCAGGCGGCACGCGATTGCGGTGTGCAGAGGATTGTGGTGACTTCAACGAGCGAAGTATATGGCACTGCTATAGAGGTTCCGATCAAAGAGTCTCATCCGCGTCAGCCTCAATCGCCATATTCCGCCACTAAAATAGCTGCTGATGCATTGGCGTTGAGTTTCTATAATGCATTTGATCTTCCTGTGGTGATTGCCCGACCGTTCAATACCTATGGACCGCGTCAAAGTGCCAGAGCCTTCATTCCTACCATAATTACCCAGATAGCGAGCGGCAAACGCGAGATAATGGTAGGTGATCTTACACCAACACGCGATTTTAATTTTGTGGAAGATACTGCCCGTGGATTTGTGGCATTGGGTACTACGCCGGGGCTGGAAGGGATGGAAATCAATATTGCCACCGGAACGGAAATAAGTATGGCGGATACACTTGATCTCATAGCCAAGTTAATGGGTGAGAAAGTGGAGTACATCACTGATCCGGCACGGCTGCGTCCCTCGCGGAGTGAGGTGCGTCGTCTGTGCGGAGATAGTACTAAAATAAGGACTCTTACCGACTGGCGTCCACAAGTATCGCTTGAAGAAGGTTTGAAGCGCACGATCGACTGGTTTTGCGACCCTTCCAATCTGGCGCATTATAAATCAGGAATTTATAATCGTTGAACGATGTGTCAGCTCCCTTTAATACTGATGGGTGGAGGCGGACATTGCAGGTCGGTTATCGAGGCTGCCGAGAGTTCCGGACGAGCTATTGCCGGCATTCTTGATCCAGCACTGCCGATCGGAACATCTGTTTTAGGATATCCGGTTTTAGGTAATGATACCGATGTGTCGCGCTTAGTCGACGGACATGAATTTGTGATTACAGTAGGACATATTTCTACTCCTGCCATCAGGCGCCGCATTGCTCAGGTTGTAGCGGATGCGGAAGGTCGTTTAGCGACTGTAGTTGCCCGGTCGGCGGTTGTGTCGCGTCACGCAACAATAGGTTATGGTACGGTGGTGTTACATAATGCGGTGGTAAATGCCGGAGCGCATATAGGATGTAGCTGCATTATAAATACAGGTGCTATTATCGAGCATGATACAATGGTCGGAGATTATTGTCATGTGTCTACAGGCGCTATTCTCAACGGGCAGAGTCATCTGGGTGACGGTTCATTTTTAGGAAGTGGATGTGTCGTAGCGCAATGTGTCGAGATAGCGGGTGGAACTGTTGTTGGTGCAGGAACCACGATTGTTAAAAATATAATCGAGCCGGGTGTGTATTTCGGTCATCCGGTCAAGAAACAAAGATGAATTCAGGTATGTCAGACAGACATGTGATCGTAATAGCTGAAGCCGGTGTCAATCATAACGGAGATTTCAATACAGCATGCCGGCTTATACATGCCGCCGCTGAGTCCGGAGCCGATTATGTAAAATTCCAGACAGCGGTGCCCGGTATGCTTGTAGCTGCAACGGCTCCTAAAGCTGAATACCAGAAAGCCGCTACAGGTGCTGACGAAAGTCAGTTGGATATGCTTTCAAAAATTCTTTTGCCGCAAGATGATTTCGCAAGGCTTGCTGAGGAATGCAAACGAGCGGGAATAAAATTCCTGTCAACGCCTTTTGACTCAGTGTCGATTGAGACTCTTGATAAGATTGGTATGGATTACTGGAAAATTCCGTCAGGTGAAATAACCAATCTGCCATATTTGCGGAACATAGCTTCCAGAGGTGGTAAAATAATACTTTCTACCGGGATGTCAACCCTCGCCGAGGTTGAAAAAGCTGTAGAAATACTTGAGTCCGGAGGCATCCACAGATCTGAGATCACATTACTGCATTGTAACACGCAATATCCTACACCCATGCGTGATGTCAATCTGCTTGCAATGAAGGCATTGGAACGCTTGGGATGTGGTGCCGTAGGATATAGTGACCATTCCGAGGGTATTGAAATTCCGGTGGCCGCCGTGGCTATGGGGGCTGAAGTGATTGAAAAACATTTCACTCTTGACAAATCAATGGTCGGACCTGATCATAAGGCATCGCTTGATCCGGATGAACTTAAGGCTATGGTAAAAGCTATACGCAATGTAGAACTTGCTTTGGGCGATGGAATTAAACGTGTTAGCGACAGCGAATCGCCTAATAAAAACATAGCACGGAAGAGTATCGTCGCATCACGTCACATACGAAAAGGCGAGTTGCTGACACCTGACAATATTACAGTAAAACGTCCCGGTTGCGGTATCTCACCAATGGAATGGGATAATGTTACGGGTACACAAGCAATCAGGGATTTTGACAAAGACGATCTTATAGAAGTATAACGGAAATGAAAGAGTCACTCCAGCAGCTAACGGAAACGCGTCTGCAGCAGGTTTTGTCGCCTATGCAGGTGCAATATGCGCGTGCTTTGGAAATGACCGGTCCCGAATTTGACGAAGAAGTACGTAGGGCGCTTGATGAGAATCCCGCTCTTGAAGAAGATCCCGATGTACCCTTGCTTCCACGGAATGACGATGGAGATTCATCATCCGGATTCAATGAAACTGCAGAAGAAATGCAGAGAGCAGATTACGGGAGTGAGGATGATATTCCCGCCTACCGTCTGCAAGCTTCAAACCGGTCGGCAGATGATCCTGAATATGATCCTTCTTCAGGGCATACGGCTGTTATGACACTTATGGATGCGCTTTCCGATCAGATTGAAATGCTTGATCTGGATGAAACGGCACGTAATCTTGCAATATATGTTGCGGGTAATATCGACAGTAACGGCTATCTGACACGCACAGTTGACCAGATGGTGGATGATCTTGCTTTCGGGACCGGCATTACCGTAAGCCGTGGGGAAATCCAGGATGCTGTAAATCTCATACGCACTCTTGATCCTCCCGGAGTCGGCGCATCCGATTTAAGGCAGACACTCCTGCTGCAACTGCGTCGATTGAAGCCCGGACAGAAGATTAATGACGCGATAGAGATCGTCAGGGATTATTTCGACCTTTTTGCGAACAAACACTACGACCGGTTACATTCTGCAACCCGTCTGTCGGAGGAACGTCTGCGTGATGCCATTGAGGTGATCCGGACGCTTAATCCTAAGCCGGGAGCCGCATATGAATCGGTGACAGGAGAGGATAAGTTAAGACGAATAATTCCGGATTTTGATCTTGAAATCGACGGTTCACGTATATCGGTGACTCTGTTGGGAAGTCAACCGCATCTTAAGGTTGCGGATTCATTTGAAATAGATGATTCCCGAAGTTCTTCACGCGATCGTGCCGATGAACTGACTTTTATAAGACGTAAACGTGATGAAGCTTCTGATTTTATCCGTACTGCCGAAATGCGGCGTGAAACCCTGTTGCGCGTGATGCGGGCGATAGTAAGTTTGCAGCGAGAATTCTTTTTAACCAATGATCCTCTGCTTCTAAAACCCATGATTCTGAAAGATATTTCGGCAAAGACAGGGGATGATCTTTCAGTAATATCACGTGCCACGGCAGGGAAGTATGTGCAGACCCCTGCAGGAATTTATCCGTTGAAGTTTTTTTTCAATGAACGTCCAAAGGACGATCTTGATGCATCGGCTCATGAACTTCTTGAAGCGCTTAAACAAGCGATCGAGAACGAAGATCCACGCCATCCGCTTAGTGATCAGGCGTTAAGTGAGCAACTTTCAGCGCAGGGATATGATATCGCCCGTCGTACGGTGACTAAATATCGCGAAAGGTTAGGGCTGCCGGTGGCAAGGTTGCGAAGAAAACTTTGATAGTCCCGATAGCAATATTTCTCCGACAAACGTTATAGAAGAAAATGTCATAGAAAATGATTCAGAAATCAATTACCAATATAGCCCATTTCCTGTCGTTCACGTTCAGCCCGTTACTTGTGCCATCATACGGAGTTGCAGCGGCACTATGGGGGTCAATTCTTACGTTTATCCCTACTATGATAAAATGGAGGGTACTGGGAGTGATATTCCTCCTGACTGCAGTTGTTCCGGCACTGGTAATAGGATTGCTGAAATGGAGAGGATATATTTCCGACATAGGACTGAATGTCCGCCGTGAGCGACCGATCCCATACATAATAGTATGTGTGTCATATTTAGTCTGCGCCTGGGTATTCCGCATCACCGGATTTCCCGGTTGGCTTTCAATGTTCATGTGCGGAGCAGCCTTGGCAACCTTTGTTTCTCTTGTGGTGAATACTTGGTGGAAAATATCAGCCCATATGGCAGGTATGGGTGGTATGTTGGGGTTGATGTTGCGAATAATGGCTGAACATCAGGCGATGGGCGATACGCTCGGACTGACTCTGACAATAGTACTCATGATAGGTCTGGTCGGATCGTCACGCGTCTGGCTCGGACGTCATACAGTAGGACAAGTTTATGCCGGAGCGTTAAACGGCTTATTATGTGTGTATATACTTTCGGGATTATAACCGATAAAAATGAATAACAATTAACCGATCAATGCAATGACACCTTTGGTTAGTATCATCATGGGCAGTACATCCGATCTGCCCATCCTGCGTAAAGCCGCAGATTTCCTCGATTCTATGGAGGTCCCGTTTGAAATGCTGGCACTGTCGGCTCACCGTACACCTGCGGAAGTCGAATCATTTGCCCGCGGGGCACAGAGCCGTGGAATAAAAGTCATAATAGCTGCTGCCGGTATGGCTGCCGCTCTGCCGGGAGTGATTGCGGCAATGACCCCACTGCCGGTGATTGGAGTGCCTATTAATTCTACTTTGGATGGTAAGGACGCTCTATTGTCGATTGTCCAGATGCCTCCGGGCATCGCGGTAGCTACTGTAGGAATAAATGCTGCGATGAATGCTGCGATTCTTGCAGTTCAGATGCTGGCTCTGTCAGATAGCGGGATTGCTGCTCGTTTTGCTGATTACCGGTGCAAGTTGTCGGAGAAAATTGTTAAGGCTAACGCCGAACTTGCAACTGTCACTTACAAATTTAAAACTAACTGATGGGAGCTATCGGTAAGCCGCGGCGTAAAACATGGCCTGTCAAGGTAGGACGTGCGGTTATAGGTGGAGAGAATCCGGTTGTTCTCCAGTCAATGACATCGACTTCTACAAATGATATTGACGGATCGATTGATCAGATTTTACGTATTGCCGATGCCGGAGGAGAGATAGTACGTCTTACCGCTCCCGGACAGCGAGAGGCGAAAGCGATAGGAGAGATTCGGGAAAAACTTCGTTCACGTGGATGTGACGTTCCTCTTGTAGCGGATATTCATTTCAATCCCAAGGCTGCTTATACAGCTGCCTCATGTTGCGAAAAGGTGCGCATTAATCCCGGTAACTTTGTCGATCCCGGACGTGTGTTCGCGAAACTCGAATACACTGATGAGGAATATGCGGCCGAACTTACCCGTATTGATGAAGCGGTTAAACCTTTGATTGACATTTGTCGTGCCAACCACACCGCTCTCCGCATAGGCGTTAATCACGGTTCGCTTTCCGACCGTATCATGAGCCGTTACGGTGATACCCCGGCGGGAATGGCAGAAAGTGCAATGGAGTTTCTCCGGGTGTGTCTTAAACATGACTTCCGTGATGTGGTTATTTCAATCAAGGCATCCAATGTAACTGTTATGGTTGAGACAGTCCGGCGCCTGGTCGAGGCAATGGATGCTGAGGATATGCACTTTCCTCTTCACCTCGGGGTTACTGAAGCCGGGGACGGCGAAGACGGTCGGATAAAGTCAGCTGTAGGCATTGGTTCTCTACTGGTTGACGGGATCGGTGACACTATTAGGGTGTCGCTTAGCGAAGATCCTGAATTTGAGATTCCGGTAGCGCGTATGATAGCGGATTATGCCGAAAAGGTTATCAGCTCTTCGGCGACTGTCGCAGGTGATGAGGCATCAGGATATAACCGGATAAGTCCGGTGAGACGTGCATCGGTAAGCATCGGTTGCATGGGGGGTGGAAATCTTCCTGTTGTCGTCGGAGTTGATCCCACGGTTAAATATGAAGATGGGCTCAAGCCTGATGTATGGCTGCTCGATTTACTTCGGTCCGGACAGGGAAAAGTGATTGACGCTGATGAGTCGGTGGAATCGATTGTCGCTGCTGTCAAGGAGTCGCCTGACCGTGTTATAGTGCTTAATGGACGTGGACCGGCGGCTTCAACACAAATTTTAGCTGCCATGCACGCTATTATGGAGGCGGGACTTTTAAATCCTGTGATAACAGCGGTCGACTACGATGGATTGGGGCTTTCGCCGGAGGAAACCGTGATAAGAGCATCGGTTGATCTCGGGCGCCTTTTGCTTGCCGGAATGGCTGATGGTGTCATGATGCAGTCGGATGCACTTGACGAAGTTCAGATTATACGTACATTATTTACTATTTTGCAGTCGGCGAGGCTGCGCATGACCCGCACGGAGTATATAGCTTGTCCGAGTTGCGGCCGCACATTATATGATCTGCAATCGACATTACGTGACATTAAGGCTGCCACATCCACTCTGAAAGGTTTGAAAATAGGTGTGATGGGATGTATTGTCAATGGTCCCGGCGAGATGGCTGACGCTGACTACGGATATGTCGGAGCCGGTCCGGGGAGGGTGAGTCTTTATAAAGGAAAGGAATGTGTCGTGAAAAATATTCCTGCCGAAGAGGCTGTCGACCGCCTTGTGGAATTGATTCGCCAAAACGGTGACTGGAGATGATCAGTAAAGAAACTGACAAATTTTTTATGGAACGTGCTCTCACGCTTGCCCGAATGGGCGAGCGTGGGGCATCACCTAATCCGATGGTCGGGGCTGTAATCGTACAGGGTGAAGAGGTGATAGGTGAAGGATTCCATGCGCGTTGTGGAAGCGGACATGCCGAGGTTCGCGCTATGGCATCAGTGTCTGATCGAACCCGGATTCCCGGCTCAACTGTATATGTTACTCTTGAGCCGTGTGCGCATTATGGCAAGACCCCTCCATGTGCCGAAATGCTTGTCCGCGAGCGTGTCGGAAGGGTAGTGGTCGGAATAGTCGATCCGTTTTCTAAAGTTTCCGGTCGAGGCATTGCTATGCTTCGGGATGCCGGAATAGAAGTAAGTGTCGGTGTCCTTGAGGATGAGTGCTGGTGGATCAACCGTAGGTTTTTTACAGCTCATACACACCATCGGCCGTATGTGACTCTCAAATGGGCATGTAGCAGTGATGGATATATGGATCATCAGCGCGACGGCTCCTTGTCAGCCCCGATGCGATTTTCTACGCCCGTGTCAGGGCTTGCCGTGATGCGTTTGCGTGCGATTAATGATGCCATAGCGGTAGGTTCGGGAACTGTTTTATCCGATAACCCTTCACTTACTGTACGTAATACATCCGGTCATTCACCTGTACGGGTCGTATTTGACAGAAGGTCTCGATTAAGTGGAAAAGATTACAGAATCTGGAACGATGACGGTGTGCGTGTAATACATGTGACATCACGGGATTCGATAGCAGATATTCTGGCGCAACTTTACCAAAGCGGTATAACATCACTCCTTGTAGAAGGTGGTCCGACATTGTTGAATGCTTTTATCGGTTCAGGTCTTTGGGACGAAGTGCGACGTGAAATGTCACCTGCTGTATTCGGTGAGTCGGGGACGGCACCTGCGCCTTCGCTTCCTTCAGGAATAGTAATGGAAAGGAGGTTGGATAATAATATTATCACCTCAGTTTATTCCAAACGATTCGCTGAATTGTTGAGCCGGCTCGCTCATAATATTACACCTTATAGTGATTTTTAACGTGTTGTCTACAATAGTTAATAAAAATGTTGCTAACTTTGCGAGTTGAAAAGTAATATATTATGAATAAACTCTTCATTCGCCATATTTCCGCAATAGCCGTCATATTGGCTATGGTGGCTTGCAATAGTTCCGGTGATGAACCGGTAAATTCTGAGTTTGAGTGGACTGATGTAGCTGTAACCGCATTTTCATTATCCAAAAATGACAGTATTCTTGCCAATCTTGACTCAGTGTTTTTTGCAATAGACCTTGAAAACGCGCGGATATATAATCCTGATTCTCTTCCAAAAGGCACTGTTCCCAACCGAATTGTGATTAATCCGGTATTTTCAACGGTAAGTAAGGCGGAAATTAAGTTTAAAACAGCCGAAGGTAAAGATTCGGTAAGGACTTATACTACTTCGGATACTGATTCTCTTGATTTTACCACAGGACCGGTAATACTGTCGCTCACATCACTTGATGAGAAAGTGGTACGCGATTACACTATTTCAATCAATGTTCATGAGATGGATCCTGACTCGCTTGCATGGGGTGAAATGGCGTATGCTCCGCTTCCGTCCGGTCTAAGATCACAGCATACAGTTCTTGACGGAGATATTCCGGTATGTTTTACTGTTTCTAACGATGGTAAAATGAAAATGATGCGCAGTTCGAAATATGAGCTGTCGTTTAGCGAATCTGAGGATATGGGTGACTTGCCCGATAATGGCAACGTTAACACCCTTTGCTTTCTTGATTCTGAGATATACATGGTTATAGGTTCCGACCTATGTCGTTATATAGCTCCTGACAACTGGATGACACTTACCCCGATGTCGTGGATTTACGGCGAATATGATGGCAAATTATTCGGTTGCCGTCCCGCAGGTTCGGAATATAAAATGTGTACATGGCCTGTCTCTGACGAGATTGATCTTGACCCCGATTTTCCTGTATCCGGTACTTCAAACATGATTGTGTACACTTCGGAATGGAGTAATTTGCCTATGGCAATTATTGTGGGAGGCTTCAGTGCCGACGGTAGCACAATAGCAGCAACATGGGCGTTTGACGGTAACAGGTGGCAGAACATCGGAGTACAGCCATTGCCTGCCGCTTCAGGTGTAACGCTTGTACCGTATTTCACATACCGTACATCCAATCAGTGGAAAGTGACTGAATGGACTACTCTGTTTGCATTCGGTGGTCGTAAGCCCGACGCAACAATGCAATCGGAAGTCTATGTTTCTTACGACCGTGGCATGCATTGGACCAAAGGACAAAGTCTGGTGCAGTTACCTGATTATATCCGACCACGTCATTCGGCTCAGGCGATCGTAATGTCTAAAAACATGTCCGTTTCACGTTCATGTGATGCATGGACGAATTATCCTCTCCCTGCAATCCCTCATTGGTACAGGGCGGAAATTCCTGTAACCGGATCGCGTGTTACAGCTCCGATCACTGAGTGGGAATGTCCATATATTTATCTTATAGGTGGAATCGGTGTTGATATGCGTCTGTGTCCTGAAATCTGGCGAGGTGTAATCAATCGTCTGACATTCGTTCCTTTGTATTGATTATTATTTAGCTCTCTGATGCGTAAGATACTGTTCAACGATATTATACGGCTGATGTTGCCGGCGGCGTTTGCTGTCGGCGGCTTTGCGGTATCTTACGGTCAACAGCTCACCACCTCCTCTGACAGTTACCGGTTTGACATCGGTGGAGGTCTTGGAATGAGCGGGTATCTTGGCGATGCCAATGAAAGCAACATCTTCAAACATCCCGGGTTCGATGCGTACGCCTCATTCCGTTATCTGTTTGACAGCCGATGGGCTTTACGCACCATACTCTCCACATCATCTCTGTCAGGTAACACTGCCGAAATGACCAACGTATTACCGGATAACAAAAGTTATACTTTTACATCGCAGATTTATGATCTCGGAGTGAGAGGCGAATATAATTTTTTCGGATATGGCATTGGTGAGACATATAAACGTTTGCGGCGTTGGACTCCGTTTCTCGGATTGGGTTTCGGTGTTACACTCGCTTCTGCCGACGGTACCTATGTGGCGTTGAGTATGCCTATGAGTTTTGGCGTAAAATATAAACTGAAACCAAGAATTAACCTTGAAGCCTGTTTCACTATGACCAAGGTATTCGGCGATCATATCGACGGACCTGACCTGAGTGATCTGACTACAATCAAGAGTTCCTTTATAAAGAACAATGACTGGCATTCGGCACTGACAGTCGGAATAAGTTTCGAATTCGGCCCTCGATGCGTAGTCTGTAACCGTATAGACTGACCACTATCCTCACCAAACAATATCATTTCTGCAATCAATGACTAATCTTAAGGAATATATAGCACAAATCGATCCCGAGCGTTTGCCTCGGCATGTTGCCATTATAATGGACGGAAACGGCAGATGGGCGAAAGAACGCAATCTCCCGAGAACGGATGGCCATGTGGAAGGAGTGACTACAGTACGCAAGATTACTGAGATTGCTTCTGAACTCGGTCTGGATTATCTTACTCTGTATGCTTTCTCCACAGAGAACTGGAATCGTCCGCAGGAGGAGGTTGATGCGCTCATGCATCTGATTGTCGTGGCGATAGAACGCGAAACTCCCGATCTGATACGCAATAATGTGCGTCTGACAATGATTGGTGATCGCGAGCGTATGCCCAAGGAGGCAATGGAACGTCTTCAAAAGTGCATGGATGATACTGCCGGAGGAACCGGGCTCACACTCGTCCTTGCTCTTAGCTATTCGTCACGTTGGGAAATTGCCCGTGCTTGCCGAATGATTGCAGAACAGGCTGTTGCCGGAAATATTAATCCTGAGACAATAGATGATTCTACGGTTGCCTCATATCTTGATACAGCCGAAATGCCTGATCCGGATCTGCTGATCCGCACCGGAGGCGATATGCGCCTAAGCAATTTCTTGTTGTGGCAGGCGGCTTATGCCGAGTTGTATCTGACTCCTCTTTTTTGGCCTGATTTCAGCAAGATTGAATTCTGTAAAGCAATAATTGCTTATCAGAGCCGCGAACGCCGTTTCGGCAAAACCTCTGAACAAGTTGCTGACGAGGCATCGTCACGATAAATTGCTTAACCGCTTACCAACATCGAATTTACATCACGATATGCAACATAAACTATTAATATTTATCGCACTTCTCATGACTGCCGGATTCGGATCTTTCCGAACCGAAGCTCAGACAACCGCAGCTCTCGCTGACACAGTTTTCGAGCCAAAGGTCGTGTTCAACGGTATGCCCAAAGTCTATGAGATCGCCGACATAAAGGTGACCGGTGCCGATAATTACGAGGATTATACCATAATCGGTTATTCGGGCCTTAAGGCAGGTGAACGTATTGAGATACCCGGTGCCGAACTGACAGCCGCATCAAAGCGTCTGTGGCGTCAGGGTCTTTTTTCAAACGTTCAGATAGTTGTCGATAAGGTAGTCGGAGACAAGGCATGGCTTACATTGAAGTTACGTCAGCAGCCGAGAATTTCTCAGATTAACTACAATGGAATAAAAAAAGGCGAACGGCAGGATCTTGAAGAACGTCTTCAGCTTCACAAAGGCAATCAGATAACCCAGAATATCATCAATCGTGCGGAAGCGATTATCCGACAGTATTATTCTGAAAAAGGTTTTGGCGCCGCAGAAGTAAAGATCATACTTCATGAGGACCTCTCGAACCCGAATGAAGTGATTGTGGATATTAATATTAATAAAAAGGATAAACTGAAAGTCCATAAGATATATATATCCGGAAATGAAGTGATGAGCGACAATGCCCTTCAGCGTGTAATGAAAAAAACCAATGAAAAGGGTAAGCTGCTCAATCTTTTCAAGCAGAAAAAATTTGTAGAAAGCGACTATCAGGATGACCTTAACCGCATTATTTCGAAATATAATGAAAAGGGTTACCGTGATGCGAAAATCATAGCCGACAGTGTTGTTCCTTATGGCGATAACCTGGTTGATGTTTATATTGATCTTGAAGAAGGACGCAAGTATTATATAGACAATATTTCTTGGGTCGGAAATACGGTTTTCCCCACAGAGTTCCTTGATCAGGTACTCGGTATGAAATCCGGTGACATTTATAATCAGGTTCTTCTTGATGAGCGTACCGGTCCGAACGCCGAGGACGGTGTACCGTCACTTTACCAGAACCGCGGTTATCTCTTCTATCAGCTTATTCCGATTGAACGTAACATACACGGTGATTCAGTTTCGCTCGAACTCCGCATGATCGAGGGTCCGCAAGCACGAATCAATAATATCGTGATAAAAGGTAATGACCGCCTGTACGAGAAGGTTATCCGTCGTGAATTACGTGTAAAACCGGGTGAGCTTTTCAGTAAAGACGACCTTATGCGTTCGGCGCGAGAAATTGCGCAGACAGGACATTTCGATCCCGAGAATATGGATATCAATCCCGAACCTCACGAGGAGAACGGAACTGTCGACATTATATTTGGTCTTGAATCGAAGGCTAACGACCAGGTGGAACTCTCGTTCGGCTGGGGTCAGACTGGTGTGATTGGTAAAGTTGCTTTGAAGTTCAACAACTTCTCTATCAAGAATCTTCTGTATCCGAGCACCTACCGCGGCATCATTCCGCAAGGTGAGGGACAGCAGTTCTCGATTGCCGCCCAGACCAATGCCCGTTACTATCAGTCCTACAGTATTTCATTCCTTGACCCGTGGTTTGGTGGTAAGCGACCCAACGCTCTGTCAGTGTCAGCTTATTACAGCCGTCAGACAGGTGTGAACTCATCGTTCTACAATAATCAGTGGGCGAACAGCTATAGCACTTATATGAATAATATGTACTATGGTGGAAGCAACTATTATCAAGATTATTACCAGAGCAGTTATCAGAATGCCTACGACCCTAATAAAGTGCTTCAGCTTGTCAGCGTAGCGGTTGGTTTCGGTAAGCGTCTGAGCTGGCCCGATGACTATTTCCAGTTCCAGGCACAGCTTATGTACAACTGGTACTATCTTAAAAACTGGGATTATCTGTATTACATGCAGAACGGTACTTCGAATGCTCTTGTCCTCGGACTTACTCTTTCACGTAATTCAATCGACAATCCTCTTTTCACCCGAAGAGGTTCTACATTCTCGCTTGACCTGCAGCTGACTCCTCCCGCATCACTTTTCGGAAAGAAAAACTGGGAGAAGCTTTCAAAGGAGAATACTACAGAATCCAAAAAACAGCTGTACAAATGGATCGAGTATTGGAAACTGCGTTTCAAGAGTCGTACGTATACACCGCTTGTCAATCCCGATGGAAAGTATACTCTCGTAATGATGACACGTGCTGATTTCGGTTTGCTCGGCAGCTATAACAAATGGCTGAAGTCTCCGTTCGAGACCTTCTACGTTGGTGGTGACGGTATGTCGGGATCTTATACATATGCAACAGAGACTATCGCACTTCGCGGTTATGATAACGGTGCTCTTACGCCCTGGCATGCCGACGGTTATGCTTACACCCGTTTCGGTGCAGAACTCCATTTCCCCTTCATGCTTCAGACATCCACAACCATTTATGGACTCGTGTTCGTTGAAGGTGGTAATGCCTGGACCGAAGTCAAGAAATTCGCGCCATTCAACCTGAAACGTTCGGCGGGCGCGGGTGTGCGTGTGTTCCTCCCGATGGTCGGCATGATGGGTATTGACTGGGCATACGGTTTCGACAAAGTATTTGGTGAACGGGGTGGAAGTCATTTCCACTTTATTCTCGGTCAGGAATTCTGATAATGAATGTTAAGTCTTGCGACGAATATAAACCATTTAAGAGAAATAATGTCATATATAGAAATAAAACTCACAATAAATAATACAATGAAAAAAGCGTTATTCACACTAATATTTGCGATAGTATCGGTAGTTGCTGCCAATGCTCAGAAATTTGCCTTGGTCGACATGGAATATATACTCAAGAATGTCCCTGCTTACGAGATGGCTAACGAGCAGCTTAATCAGCTTTCACTGCGCTGGCAAAAGGAAGTTGAAAAGATCACGCGTGATGCAGAGGATCTATATAAGAAATATCAGGCTGATCTGGTATTCCTGACCGATGAACAGAAAAAAGCACGCGAGGAAGAAGTGGTAGCACGCGAGAAAGAAGCTGCCGAACTCCGTAATAAGTATTTCGGACCTGAAGGTGAACTGTACAAAAAACGTCAGTCGCTGATGAAGCCGATTCAGGATGATGTCTATAAGGCTGTAAAAGCGGTTGCCGAAGAACGCGGACTGCAGGCGATCTTCGACAGGGCTTCTTCTTCCGACATTATTTTTGCTTCGCCTCGTATCGATGTAAGCGCAGATGTGCTTGCTAAACTTGGATATTCCAAATAATTGATTAACTTTGCAGACTGAAACCTTGCGGTTGTTAAAATTAACAAAGAATTTAAAAATAACTCTCATACAGACATGATCAAGAAAATTTTAATCGCAATCATGATTGCGCTGCCTTCAATGGCATTCGCTCAGAAGTTCGGTGTAGTTAACTCTGAGGAAATCCTTACCAATTTACCCGATATGAAAGAGGTGCAGGCTCAGATTGAAGCTGCTTCTAAAAAATATGAGGATGAGTTCGCTAATCTTCAGAACGAGATAAACAAAAAAGTCACCGAGTATCAGGCTATGGAGGAAAGTACTCCTCAGACTATCCGTGACCGTCGAGTTCAGGAAATCCAGGAACTTGATCAGAAAATCCAGCAGTTCCGTGCCACTGCCACTCAGGATCTTCAGCAGCAGCAGCAGCGTCTGATGGCTCCTATTCAGGAAAAAGTTATGAATGCTGTTAATGCTGTAGGCGCAGAAGGTGGTTTCACAATGATTTTCGAGAGCATGGTGCCCGTTTACGTAGGCACGGATGCTGTTGATGTTACTCCGTTAGTGAAGACCAAGCTGGGTCTCTGATTCACGCGCCCTGTTTGCCAATCTCATTGATGCTGTGCGGTTATCCTGCCTCTGAGGAGAAGGATGTACGCACAGCTTTTTTTTAAGCCTAATGTTTCTGAAATCAATGTCTATCGGTCCGATAGGAGTGTTCGACTCCGGTTTCGGAGGTCTGACCATTCTCAAGGAGCTGCGTCACCGCTTGCCGCAGTATGAATACGTATATCTTGGCGACAACGCGCGTGCTCCCTACGGAGTACGGTCGTTCGATGTGGTGTACCGGTTTACGTTGCAGGCAGTGAAGTGGTTGTTCGGACGTGGCTGTCCGCTTGTTATTCTTGCCTGTAATACGGCTTCTGCCAAAGCTCTCCGGAGTATTCAGCAACGTGACTTGCCGGAACTGGCTCCTGACCGACGTGTCTTGGGTGTGATACGCCCCACAGCAGAAGCAGTAGGGGAGTTGAGTCGTAACAGGAGTGTGGGCGTATTGGGGACCCCGGGTACGGTAAGCAGCGGAAGTTATGACATTGAGATTACCAAGCTTTTTCCGGATATTCAAGTCACATCTCAGGCGTGTCCCATGTGGGTTCCCTTAATCGAGAACGGTGAAATCGAAACCCCGGCAACAGATTATTTTGTCGACCGATATATTTCGGAATTGCTTGATCAGGGAACAGCCCCCGATACCATACTGCTTGCATGCACACATTATCCGTTGTTGTATGACAAGATAGTGAAGCGTGTGGGAAATTCTGTAAATGTGGTAAAACAAGGCGAGTTGGTTGCTGAAAGTCTTGCCTCATACTTGTACCGTCATCCCGAAATAGAATCGCGTTGCCTCAAGAATGAAACAGGCGGTTGTAAGTATTTTACCACTGAATCAGCTGACAGATTTGTCAGCTTGGCTGAACTGTTTTTACACGAACCGATTTTGGCAAATCATGTTGATCTTTCTTGAATCTAATAATTTAATTAATCAGATATGAATCTCAATGGCAGAAGACAAAGCAATAACGTGGATGACCGCAGGGGGTCATCCGGTAGAGGTAGGAGCATAGGTATCGGAGGCGGCATAGGCGCTTTGGTTATTGCAGCACTTGTAACATGGTTGATGGGTGGTAATCCACTTTCAGTACTTTCCGGCAGTTCCGGTTTTCTGACTGATAATACCGATTATGCCGCCGGTGAATACACCGAAAGCGAACAGGAACGTGAACTTGCCGATTTCAGCAGTAAGATCCTTGCCGGTACTGAGGATGTATGGACACAACAGTTCCGTCAGATTGGCTTGGAGTATGAAGCTCCTCGTCTGGTTCTTTACACTGGTTCTATCCAGACAGCCTGCGGTCAGGGAAATGCACAAGTCGGACCTTTCTATTGTTCAGCTGACAAGACCGTATATCTCGATCTGTCATTCTTTATCAATATGCGGCGCGATCTGGGTGCTGACGGTGATTTCGCTTATGCTTATGTAATAGCACATGAGGTAGGACATCATGTTCAGAATCTGTTGGGGACTTTAGGACAGGCTCATACAAGTATGAGCAGGATGCCTGAGGTGCAGGCAAACCAGACCAGCGTGCGTCTGGAGTTACAGGCTGACTATTATGCCGGGGTGTGGGCAAAACATGACAATGAGATGTTCGGGTCACTCGACCCCGGTGACATAGAAGAGGCTTTGAATGCCGCCCGTAAGATAGGTGATGACTACCTGCAGAAACAGGCACGTGGTTATGCGGTGCCCGAGTCATTCAATCACGGCACTTCCGAGCAACGCGAGCGCTGGTTGCGGAAAGGGCTTTCGAACGGAACGATTTCAGGTGGTGATACATTCTCACCGGCATATTCATCGCTTTAAATCGACTGACTATGTCATACCCAAGAAAGTCCGGCTCGGGAGCACGTTTGGAATCTCTGGATATCCTTCGAGGACTGGATCTGTTCATGCTCGTTTTTTTTCAGCCGGTCTTGTTCTCTGTTGCAAAATGTACTGATGCTTCGTGGATTCATCACATAGTTTATCATTTCGACCATGAAGCGTGGGAGGGTTTCCGGTGCTGGGATCTTGTGATGCCCCTGTTCCTTTTTATGACAGGTACGGCTATGCCGTTTGCTTTTTCCAAATTCCTCAAACCTGATTGCGACCGTCCGAAAATTTACCGTCGCATATTGTGGCGAGTGCTTGCGCTGTTTGTTCTCGGCATGGTAGTACAAGGTAATCTACTCGGATTTGACCTCAATCACGTCTACTTGTATTCAAATACTCTTCAGGCGATTGCCGCCGGGTATCTGATTTCATCGTTGATACTTTTGAACTGTAAATTGAAAATGCAGATTCTGATAACAGTGCTTTTACTTGCCATATATTCAGTCCCGATGTATCTGTATGGTGATTTTACACCTCAAGGTAATTTTGCCGAACTGGTCGACCGTGCCATACTCGGACGCTTCCGCGACGGTGTTTGGTACGATGATAATGGCATATGGCATTTTGCAGAGTGGTACACATACACCTGGATCTGGAGCAGTATCACATTTGCAGTGTCGGTCATGAGCGGTGTGTTTGCGGGGACAATCATCCGTTCGTGCCGTGAACATCCCTTCGTGGTTGTCAGAAACCTATGTCTTATCGGCGTAATCCTGCTGGGAGTTGCATGGATATGGAGTTTCAGTATGCCTGTGATAAAGCGTATCTGGACAGCTTCAATGACTTTGTGGGCTGCCGGTTGGTGTTTTCTGCTGATGGCTCTGTTTTACTACATTGTGGATGTACGGTGCTGGCGCCGTGGACTGATGTGGCTCAAAATATACGGAATGAATTCAATTACAGCCTATGTGCTTGGTGAAGTGGTGAATTTTCGGAGTATAGCCTCATCTCTCACATATGGTCTTCGCCCATTGATTGGAGAAGAATGGTATGCGGCTTGGCTTACTTTCGCCAATTTTCTCATCCTGTTCTTTATCCTGCGGATTATGTATCGTAACAAGATATTTATTAAAGTCTAATTATATGCCATGAATAAAATTCTTTTTCTTCCTTTACTTTTTTGTGGATTCGTCAATGCACAGCAATTGCCCCAGTCAATCGACTCTGTGTTCAACCCGGTAGTTGTTGCAAGTGGTCCGTCGGATGCATATATAGGTCTGTCCAGAATGCCCGATGGAGAGTTACGTCACTACAATTATGGTGAACAGGCTGCCTCAGGTAATTTTTATCTGTCGAGTACTGATAACGGTTTAACATGGAAACGTGTAAATTATCCCGGAGAAATGCCTATGGCAGATGTACAGTCACCCATAACCGGAGAGTTTGTCCGACTGTTGAATATGGGTAAGTACGGAGTTTACTGTATACGTACTTCAGGAGGTGAAACAGGTGACCGTACTGTAACAAAAGTGTCCGATTTGGGTTCAATCATGATCAAACCGCCGGTGTTTGTGAATGACGGAAAACGTATAGTAGTCGCAGCCCATGGAGGTGTTAATCCAAAGGGAAGCTATACTTACGTGAGTGATGACGGCGGTGATACATGGCAACGGTCAAATACCGTAACTGTTCCAGATCACACCGGGGGTGGTTTTCACCGGGGTATCAGGTGGAATCATGGAGCTGTAGAGCCCACGGTGATAGAACTGAATGACGGACGGCTGTGGATGCTTGTGCGAACGCCTCACGATGTTCATTATGAATCATTTTCTGATGACGGAGGTATTACGTGGAGCGAGTCGCGTCCTTCTCAGTTTTACGGTACGATAACAATGCCGACATTGGGGCGGCTCGCTGACGGAAGAATGCTCCTGTTCTGGTGTAATACCACCCCTTTACCGGAGTTGCCTACTGCCAACGGTATATGGGACGACGTGTTTACAAATCGTGATGTGACCCATGTTGCCATCTCTGAAGATGACGGAAAGACATGGATCGGTTTCCGTGAATTAGGTATGGATTCACTGCGTAATGAGTCGGACTATGCTCTCCGTGGCAAAGGTAAGGACAGGGGTATGCATCAGGCACAGTTCGTTGAAGTAGCTCCGGGAAAGATAGTGGCTGCTATCGGCCAGCATCCTCTGCATCGTCAGATTGTGGCATTCGATGTAGACTGGTTATATGAAGGTGAACGTTCCGACAGTTTCAGTAACGGACTTGACAACTGGTCAACTTTTAATTATATAAATGGCATAAAAGGACATTGTTCATATAATCGTGTGAATGGTGTGGAACTTATCGGACATCCTGATAAGGAGGGGCAAAATGCAATGGTTCTACGCTATTCTGAAGCTGATTCTCTCGTGAGTGATGTCAGAGGCGCTGTCTGGAATTTTCCAGCCATGCGTAAAGGCGAATTCACGGCTTCCCTCAAGATTCCTTCCGGCTCATCCGGTGTTTCGATGCTGCTCAATGACAGGTGGTTCAACCCTTCGGATACTGTTGCCGGCTATGAATGTATCTATCGTCTGAATCTTGACAGGAAGCAGCTTGGTATTAAGGATGACAAATGGCATGAAATTACCGTTGAATGGGATCTTGATAAGGGTGCAAAACATTCTGCGGTAGTGAAAGTCGATGGCAAAAAACGAAACATTAAGGTTCCGCAGTTGAATCCGAGCCTGCATGGAATAAGTTATGTTCACTTTATAGCCGTACCGGTTCCGGGAGTTCCTTCTTCCGATAATCCCGGTATAGTGATCGAGAGCGTAGAGGCACGTAAGCACTGACGCTTGCCGCTTACTTTCAATGGAGCCGGGTGAGTCCGATAGATACTACTGAAATCTTCGTGCCGTCACCCGCTCTTTGTATTTGTTCGGCACATGCCGCTACAGTTGAGCCGGTAGTTATCACATCATCGATCAGTAAAACATGTTTTCCTGCAAGTTCATCGGCGTAGACTAATGTATAGGCATCTGCTGTATTCTCCCATCTCGCCTGTTTACTTTTCCGGGTCTGGGATTTATGGTGCCGTCTTACCCGCAGATGGTCTCCTACAGGTATGCCGGTTGCCTCACTGATTCCTTCTGCAAGATAGTCAGTCTGATTGTATCCGCGTGTCATCTCTTTGAACCAGTGCATCGGAACAGCCTCGATAATGTCGATCCCATCCATGAACCCCGACTGCTGAAGGGTAATTCCGTAGCGTTTTCCAAGATATCTGAGAATCGATGGGCGTGAGTTGTATTTTGCATTATGTATCAATTGCGTATAAGGATCCTCACGCAGGTAGTACATTAACGATGCTGCCCGTTCTACCGGTGGATGCGGAGCCATGCGTTCATGTATTTCGTTGAAGTCAGGTGAATCGTGTAGTTTTGTCAATGGCATTTCGAGCTCACAGTGAAGACACATCACCTCTTCATTGTCAGTGAGCTTCCTGCCACATACTTCGCATATTCCGGGCCATACGAGCTGAGACAGAGCATGTACTATTCCTCGGAGCCATTTTCTTCTATCCATGGTAATCCATCGGAAATACAACGGCTTATAAGAGAAGATTCAAAGCCACGTGATGCCGCGAACCGGAATAATTTTGCACGTTCGGCATACTCTTTTCCGAGTCTCGCCGATCTGACTTTTGAGCGTAAAAGATGAATCAGTATGTCCACATACTCATCGTCATCAATTTCTTTCATTGCTTCGCCTATTATAGTGCGGCTGATTTTCCTTACCTTAAGCTCCATTGCAATGCGAGCACGTCCCCATCGGGAAAAGCGGTATCGGTCGCGTACGAATGCTTTCGCGAACCTTTCGTCGTCTACAAACCGTTTTTCACTGAGCCGGACGATTATCTTTTCTGCATTCTCTTCACTGATGGACCATCGCCGCAACTTGTTCCGTAGCTCAGCCGTGCATTGTTCTGACGCGGCACAAAGTGCCTCCAGTCGCTGAAGCGCTTGTTCGGGAGTGATTTGGCGGGGCTTTCGTATCATTTTGAAACGCGGGCTTTAAGAAATCGAACAGTGCCCTGATCGTCACGCATCAGGGTGACATCTTTCCAACCGTTGTTCCTCATATCGGTTGCCAGACGCTCGGCAGTGAGAGGGTTGAGTTCGAAATAAATTGATCCATCGTCAATAAGCGCCTCACGGGCGTAGTTACAAGCGGCGTTATAGAATACCAAAGGATTATTGTCCGGAACAAACAGTGCTTCTGCCGGTTCATGATCCTTGACATAACTTTCCATTGACTCACGCTCACTCTCCATTATGTAGGGAGGATTACTTACTACGATGTCCAGCATCGGAACATGTGGCGGAGTGGCAGTGAGTATGTCCTGATTTATAAAACGCACACGTGCATGCAGACGCTCCGCATTGCTTTGAGCAACTTCAAGAGCATCCTTCGAAATATCGAAAGCCTCAACAATGGAGAACGGGAGTACGCGGCTGAGAGCTATCGCTATGCACCCCGATCCTGTTCCGATGTCAAGCACGCGCAGATCGTAACGTTTCCCGTAGTCATCGGCAATTATGTCGATGAGCTGTGCTGTTTCAGGGCGTGGAATAAGTACTGCCGGCGACACGGCGAAATCCATACCGTAGAATCGGGCTTTTCCAAGTATATACTGTATTGGTTCGCCGGCTTCGAGACGATTCATTACATCATCTATCTTCGCAAGCATATACTCACTTACGCGAAGATCGGATTTTATTATAAGATCAGTAGGAGAATATCCCTTTAGATCTTCCCAAATAATACGGTTCATTGCCGTAGCTTCACGCACTCCGAATACGGGTGTCAGCCGCGATATAATATCACGGCTGAGAGACCCTACAGTGTATTTGGAATCTGCCGAAGTATCGGCAGGGCGTATATCAGTATTCATCCCAGCTCTTTATCTCGATATCATCAAGACTCAGTGTTGTGAATGCATTGATGAAGGCGGAAGCAAGACGTGCATTGGTAAGCAGCGGGATATTTAAATCGATGGATGCACGTCGTATTTTGTATCCGTTGCTCAACTCTGCGGGTGTAAGGTTTTTCGGCAGATTTACAACGAGGTCAATCTCTTTGTCGTGAAGCAACTGAAGTGCCTGCGGCTCTTTATCGCTTTGACTTGGCCAGTACACCTTGATAGCCGGAATACCATTGTCGGTGAGGAACTGATGGGTTCCTGTCGTAGCATAGATTTTATAACCGTGGTTGTACAGCTGGTGGGCTGCGTCAAGCATGTCGGCTTTCTGACGCGGCGTTCCGGTTGACAGAAGAATCGAGCGGCGAGGAATGCGCATTCCTACGGCGAGCATTGACTTAAGTAGAGCTTCCGATGTGTCCACTCCTATACAACCGACTTCGCCGGTAGATGACATGTCCACTCCGAGAACCGGATCGGCACCCTGCAGGCGCGAGAAACTGAATTGTGAGGCCTTTATACCCACATAATCCAGATCGAAAGCGTTCTTTGCCGGCTTTTCAACCGGTATACCCAGCATTACTTTGGTTGCAATATCAATAAAGTTTATTTTTAATACTTTCGATACGAACGGGAAACTGCGCGATGCACGCAGATTACATTCTATCACCTTTATATCGTTGTTCTTGGCAAGGAACTGGATATTGAAAGGTCCCGAAATATTGAGAGCGGAAGCTATCTGGGACGAGACTTTCTTGATGCGTCTCATAGTCTCTACGTAAAGCTTTTGCGGCGGGAACTGAATGGTTGCATCTCCCGAGTGGACTCCGGCATATTCTATATGCTCTGAAATGGCATAGACTTTTATTACACCTTCCTGAGCTACAGCATCCATCTCTATCTCTTTAGCATTCTGAATGAATTCGCTTACAACTACAGGATGCTCCTTCGAAACGTTTGCGGCAAGTTTAAGGAACCGGTGAAGTTCTTCGGGATTTGAGCACACATTCATTGCAGCGCCCGACAATACATATGACGGACGTACGAGCACCGGGAAACCTACTTCTTCAATGAACATATTGATGTCGTCGAAACTGGTGAGTTCGCGCCAGCGTGGCTGATCGATGCCGAGTCGGTCAAGCATAGCTGAAAATTTGTTGCGGTCCTCAGCATTGTCAATCGAAGTGGCGCTTGTTCCGAGAATATTAATACCGGCTTTATCAAGTCGTATCGCGAGGTTGTTAGGTATCTGACCTCCTACTGACAGGATTGTACCATGTGGTTGCTCAAGCTCCAGAATATCCATGACACGTTCATAGGTGAGTTCATCGAAATAAAGACGATCACACATGTCGTAGTCTGTGGATACGGTTTCCGGATTGTAGTTTATCATTACCGAACGCCATCCCTGCTTTTTTACGGTAATAAGCGAATTGACAGAGCACCAGTCGAATTCAACGGAGCTGCCTATGCGGTAAGCACCTGATCCGAGCACCACAACCGACCGTCCGTCATGCTCATAACGTATGTCGTTTTGTGAACCGTTATAGGTCAGATAAAGATAATTGGTGTGTGCGGGATACTCGGCGGCAAGAGTGTCGATCTGTTTCACTACCGGTTTTATATCGCATGCCAGTCGATGATAACGCACTTTATTCGCTGCGTCCATACCTTGAGTAAGGTTTTCTTTCCACAGCGCGCGGGCAATCTGAAAATCACTGAAGCCTTGTTCTTTTGCCTGCCGGAGCAATTGGGTAGGGAGAACTTCGAGGTTATCGAATGTCGAAAGTTCACATTCGGTGTCATATATGTTTTTCAGACGGTACAGAAACCACTTGTCGATCTTTGTAATATCATGGATCCGCTCTACCGTATATCCCTTGTTGAATGCAGCCGCTATGACAAAAATGCGTTTATCGGTCGGTTCTCGTAAGGCACGTTCGATGTCGCCGACCTCAATTTCATGATTGCCGACAAATCCGTGCATTCCCTGTCCGATCATGCGCAGACCTTTCTGGATGACTTCTTCAAAAGTCCTGCCTATAGCCATGACTTCACCTACGGATTTCATCGATGATCCTATCTCGCGCCTTACTCCGTGGAACTTACCGAGATCCCAACGGGGAATCTTACATACGATATAGTCAAG
>CAZKSF010000026.1:0-34884 GCA_964555405.1 uncultured Bacteroides sp. | reverse complement strand
AAAGATCGCTATCAAAAACGCCACAAAAAAGTCGGCTGAATTCGGATGGTTACATCAATATTTCCCTATTATAAAAATGGAGAGCTCACAAGGCTCTCCATTTTTTTACCCTTATTTATCGGTTTTAGTCTTTTCCTCCTGTTTATATTTTGCATAGGCTGACGCGAGACGTGTATGATAGCCGTACTTGGCGTATGAAGCACCATTGTATCCCCGTGCAAATGCTGTCCAGTTCTTTTTTTTCAGATGGTCGACTAATCCTGTAGATTTGACAAATTGGACGAATAATTCGAGCTGTTCACGTTCCGACATGCTCATACGGCTAACGAATTCGTCAATATCTTTTACACCACATTTTTGCCAGTTGAAGCCACCGATCTGGAACATTCCCCAGAATGATCCTTCGACAGCAGATTTCTCGTCAATTTCACGGGCTGCCGCTAATCGGGCTTGTTGGGCTGCTTGGTATGAACCGTATTTGCGTGTATTAGGAACTGAAAAAACTACCGGATGTGAATTCTGGTAACCGGTCAAATTAATGCCGTTTCGTTTGGCGAAACGACGGAACATCTTTAGATCAAAATTTACTAGGGGTTGTCCGGGAGCATGAAATCCCTGATGCGTTTTACCTGTCTCAATTTCAACTACAGCCTTTATCGCGGCAGTTTCTATACCGAGTTCTTTTGCCACTTCTATATAGTCTTTCTCGGTCAAGCGTTTAATTACGTTAGTTTCAGAATTCTGCTCACCGGAATTGTCTGGAGTATTATAAACGACATCCGATTTTGCTCCATTGTCGAGATGTCCGGGAAACGCTAAAGTCGCCTCGGAGATAAAGGCTATGGAAGCAATGGCGACTGTTTTTATGGCTTTCATGGTAAGGTGGTTAAAAAGAATCCGGCGGCAATGAAACTAAGGGTTTCCACGCCGCCGGATCATTGGTTAGTTATTACTTCTTAAGATCGGCGACCTTAGTAAGAGTAAGTTTCAGTTGCTCCCAGAACCGTTCTACGGCAGGGATATTCATGCGTTCCGACGGCGAGTGTACGTCGCGTAGAGTGGGACCAAAGGAAACCATGTCGAGGTGCGGATATTTTTCAAGGAACAGACCGCATTCCAGACCGGCATGGATGGCTTTGATAGCCGGTTTGATTCCGTACAGTTCTTCGTAAGCTTCACTTGCGATTTTCATAATGCGTGAATTCATGTTCGGCTGCCATCCCGGATATCCTTCGCCGTGTTGAACTGTTGCGCCTGCGAGCAGGAATAAAGCCTCAACCTGGTCAGCAATATCAAGTTTGCGTGAGTTGACAGATGAACGCTGGCTTGTTGTAACAATAATTCGTTCGTCATCAGCCATTTTTACTGATGCCAGATTTGTTGAAGTTTCAACAAGACCGGGAAGTTCGCGACTCATCGATACGACTCCGTGAGGCGCGCTATAAAGGGCGCGGATGAGATTGATTGAAGTTGTTGAATCAATGCAGAACTCGGGAGTATCAACACTTTCAATAGAAATTTCGAGTGTAGGCTCAAGATCGGAATACTCATTGCGGATATCGGCAGCAAATACATTAAGGGCTGCTACTACTTCTTCCTTGTGAGAAGTATGAACTCCAATGATTGCATGTGAAGCGCGGGGGATAGCATTTCTCAGGTTACCACCGTCAATTTCGCTTATAGAGATCTCGTTCTTACGCGACAGGTCAAATAGAAAACGTGCGAGAAGTTTATTAGCGTTCGCACGACCGAGATGAATATCACCACCGGAGTGACCACCCTGACCTTTTTCTACCGCTATACGGAAATATTTGAAATCTTTTGGAGCGACCGACCGCTTATACTGGAATGTACATACGGTGTCAATACCACCGGCGCAACCTACAAACAGTTCCGCATCATCTTCGGAGTCAAGATTTATGAGAATGTCTCCATTGATCATTCCGTCACCAATTCCGAATGCACCGGTCATTCCGGTCTCTTCATCGACAGTGAAAAGAGCTTCGATTGGTCCGTGAACCAGGTCGGGATCGGTAAGGACGGCCAGAGATGCAGCCACGCCGATGCCGTTATCAGCTCCGAGAGTTGTGCCCTCGGTCCGTATCCATTCACCGTCAATCACAGCAGGAATCGGAGTGGTCTTAAAATCAAATGATTTGTCGTTTGATTCGCATACCATATCCATATGTCCCTGAAGAATTACGACAGGTGCATCCTCATGACCCGGAGTTGCCGGAATAGAAAGCACAACGTTACCTACTTCATCCGTACGGGAAGCAATGCCGTGTTCAGCGGCAAAGTCAAGGATAAATTTCCGTATCTGTTCCTCATGTTTTGACGGGCGCGGAACCTTAGTGATCTGTTCGAATATTTCGAACACTTGGGTTGGTTTTAGATCTTTGATTGACATAGTATGGAAAATATAGTTATGAATATTTTGAACAGTTATTATTCCCCGACAGGGTAGAGTGAAACCAAAAAGTTGTTAAATTTTTTGGAAATCCGTGGCTAAGGTACAAAAATTAATTGACATATTGCGAAAAATAAGAATACCTTTCCTATATTTGCACTGCAAAACTGCGTAATATGATAAAAATAGTGCTTTTGACCGTTATTTTGGTTTTAATAGCGGTTATTCTGCTTGGTGTAAAAGTCCTTTTCGTTCGCGGGGCGAGTTTCCCCTCCGGGCATGTCGGCGACAATCCGAAACTAAGGGAAAAAGGAATAAGATGCGCCTCGGATCAAAAGGACTGATACTTCATACTTTATGAGTTAAAACAATCAATATTAGATATAGATATTCTGATGAAAAAACAGGCAATCTTCGCCTTCTCGCTGCTCGTCGCTGCGGGACTCGCAACAGTTTCATGTTCACAGCAAAGTGCTACTCCCGCACCTGTTCAGTCTGCTGTAACATCTTCCGATGACAATAGTAATGCCGGAACACTCAACATCCGTTATGTTGACGGTGATTCGCTTATGGCGAATTACAATCTCGCTAAGGACGTTCAGGAATTCATTCTCAAGACTCATTCACGTCTCGACCAGGCTCAGCAGTCCCGTGCCAATGAAATACAGCGTTTTGCCGGACAGATTGAGGATAAAGGTCGTAATAACGGTTATCTGAGTCAGGAAAGCTATAATGCCGACATGCAGCGTCTTCAGAAGATGCAGCAGGATGCCGAGAATTATCTTGCCTCAATGCAACGTACCGCTCAGAAAGAACTTGAAGAGCAGAATCGTACTCTCAATGATTCGATAGATGCATTTATAAAGGAATTCAGTATTTCAAACGGATATGATGCTGTAGTCCTTAAGGCTTCAGGTCTTTATTTTAATCCTGCACTTGACGTTACCTCACAGGTAGTGGATGGACTCAACAGGAGATATAATAAGGTAGGAAAGTAATAATCCCATATTTTACAGAACGATGCTTTCACTTTTTACTGTGATAACATCGTTCTGTTTTGTACTCACTAACACACAAACTTATTAATCCATTTCTAATCTTTCAATACTGAAATTTATGCATGTAACCTTAAAAAGTCTGATTCTAACCGGAGTATGTGGCTCGATTGGACTGATTTCAACATCGTGCTTTGATGATAAATACGATTTGTCGGATATAGATACAACAGTTCGGGTGGATGTTAATGATCTTGTTATCCCAATCAACATAGATGAGGTTAATCTCAAAGATCTTATTGATATTAAACCTGATGACCGTCTTCAGATCATTGATGGAAAATACTGTATTATTCAGGATGGTAGTTTCAATTCATCGGAAATTGTAATTGACCCCGTTCATCTTTCAGCCCCTGTTATTCCGTCGACTACGTCCGAAATCCAACTGAAAGTACCGGCTCAGTCCTCACTCCGCCGTGTTGCCGGCGATGAATTCGTTTATCCGCTTCATTCCGATCCGGCTGATTTTCACTATGCTGGTACCGGTAATGAGTATGTTACAGATATAGATGAGATTTACGGTGAGGTTACATTCACGGTAAAAATCGATTTTTCCGGAATCAATAATATTATCAATGGCATGGAGTTGCGTAATCTCGTTATCCAAATGCCTAAAGGTCTCACTCTGACAGCCAATCATGGTGGCGATTACAATAGCGAAACCGGATTGTTGACTTTCAGTTCATTGTTATGTAATGCCTCGCATGAAGAGATTACATTGAATGTGAGTGCGATAGATTTCAAAAAAATGGGAGGCGTTTACTCCGGTTCACAGGTCTCGATAGATGGCGCTCTCAATGTGGAATCCGGTAATCTGGTGCTGAAAGCTACTGATTTGAAACCCGGACTTACCATATCGGATATTCCACAACATCTATCGATGATTAATCATTACACCATGTCACCGATAAATGTCAACCTTTTTTCCGGGAAAATAAGATATGACATCAAGGATATTAATATCGATGATATTAACCTTTCCGATCTTCCGGATGCAATTACAGGTGAAGGAACCAAAATTGTGATTACTAATCCGCAGCTGTATCTGAGCGTGACTAACCCACTTTATCGATACGATCTGAAAGCGTGCACCGGATTGACTTATGTATCGCATCCACGTTATGAAACAGGTGTTACTGTAACCGGATCTCTGGATTATCCCAACTTACTGAATATTTATGGTGGAACTACCGGTAATGTCATTAAATATTGTCTTTCGCCGGAACGTCCGTCAGTTTTCTATGGTGATTATCAAGATGCCGAATATGCCGGCTTCAGCTCTTTGAGCAACGTGCTTGATTGCGAAACAAGTGTGCCATCCCGAATAAGTGTCCATCTTGATAACCCGGCAGTTCCGGAACAGACTGTCACTCGTTTTGAACTGGGAGTGAATCTTGGTGAAGTAATCGGATCATACACTTTCCTGGCACCTCTTTCATTTAACGCGGGTTCGAAAGTTTCCTATTCCGACGTGCTTGACGGTTGGAGCAGCGATGATCTCGATTATTTAACCGTTAAAGAACTGGTTATAAATCTTACCGTCGACAGTGATCTTCCACTCGGTATCACACTTACCGGTTCGCCGATTGATAAATTCGGCAATACGATTAACGGAGTCGTTCTCGAAGGGGCGAATATTCAACCTAATGCAAAATCACAGAATGTGTCGATAAGGACCACCGGTGAATTCAGCGGAGTAGACGGAGTACGTTTCACGGCTGTTGTCGCAGCCGGCTCAAATGAAGCTGCACTAAGTCCTGAAATGGGAATAAAGTTGTCTAACATCCGTCCACGTGTCAACGGTTATTATCAGAAAGAACTTTAATCTATGATCAATCAGTCTATGAAACTCTTTAATAAATTCGTTACTGCGCTGGGAATGGCAGCTATGTTTACCGGCGTATCGGCTCAGAACGCTCAATCCGGTTATTTTCTGGATGACTATACATATCGGTATGAAATGAATCCGGCTTTTGCAAACAGTAGATCGTTCGTGTCAATGCCGGCTCTCGGAAACATGAATGTAGACCTAAGCGGAAGTCTGCATCTGAAGAATGTGCTCTTTAATAGCAACGGAAGAACAGTGACTTTTCTGCATCCGACCATTTCTGCATCTGAAGTCCTTGACGGACTGAAGGACATGAATCGTCTTAATGTAAGCCAGAAAATCAACATCATGTCTGTGGGATTTAAAGGAATTGGCGGTTATAATACTATTACATTAAGTGAGAGATCCGATATAGGTCTCCGTTTACCGAAATCGATTTTCTCATTCCTCAAATCGGGTATCGCCAATGAGTCGTATCACATCGATGGAATGGGAGCTTTTGCCAATGCATATGGAGAGCTTGCATTGAATCACTCCCGTAATTTAATTCCCGGACTGCGTGTAGGTGCGTCGGTTAAGTTCTTGCTTGGTGTAGGAAACGTATCTGCCAAATTTAATAATGCCACCCTTGAACTTGGTCAAGACGATTGGAGCATAGTTACTAATGCCGAAATAGAGGCACGTATAAAGAATTTTAAATATAAGACCAAATATAGCGAGGATACCAAACGTGATTATGTAAATGACGTTGATATCGATGGCTTCGGTATAAATGGTTTCGGTGTGGCATTTGACTTAGGTGCTGTATACACTCTTCCTATGCTTCCTGATCTGACTGTAAGTGCCGCCATACTTGACCTTGGTTTTATCAATTGGAGTAATAATGTACTTGCTTCAACAAACGGGAACCGGAAATTCAACACTGACCGTTACACATTCAGTGCCGATGATAAGGCAGAAAATTCTTTCAAGAACGAAGGCGACCGCTTGAAGAGTGATATTATGACGCTATATCAGCTCGATAATATGGGTGATATGGGTTCGACAACAACTGCACTTGGTTCGACACTGAATATCGGAGCAGAATATAAGCTTCCGATGTACAATAAACTTTCATTCGGTCTGTTAAACACTACCCGAATCCAGAAAAATTACGGTTGGACCAATTTCCGTCTGTCAGCCAATATTGCTCCCTGTAAAGTTTTTGATGCCTCAATAAACGGAGCTTTAGGAACTTTCGGCGCCTCGTTCGGATGGTTGGCAAATTTACATTGTTCCGGCTTTAATCTTTTCTTAGGAATGGATCATACTCCTACAAAACTTGCAAAACAGGGAGTTCCCCTCTCAAGTAACATGCAGTTCAATTTCGGTATGAATTTCCCGTTCTGATACTCTTCCGTATTATCCACTATCGCCTCTTGCCGTACAGGTTAAGAGGCGATGTTTGTATATTCAAAAAAAAATGGTTAGATTTGAATGATTTTTAAGCGACACATATGAATATAGCGCACGTGACATACGGATTGGGAATAGGCGGTATTGAAACAATGCTTGTTAATATTGCAAACGAGCAGGCTTCATTCGGTCATAATGTTCATATTATCGTTATCAATGACATAGCAGACCAATCGCTTGTCGGGCAAATTAGTCCGGAGGTGAAAATCAAATTTCTGTCCCGACCGGTAAAATCCCGTGATCCGCGCTATCTGTTACGTCTCAACACTTACTTACATTCAATCTCACCCGATGTAATACATCTTCATTACGCGAGTATTTCGAGATTTATCCTGTTGCCCGGATTGCGCCGGAAACTATGCGTTACCCTTCATGCTCTTTGTCGTCCGTCAAATATCATCTGGCTTGACCGTTCGGGGCCAGTTTTTGCAATTTCTGATATGGTACGTGAAGATATTTCAAATAAACTCGGTCTTGAGTCAGAGACGGTATGTAATGGAATTAATCTGTCAAGTGTAAAATACCGGAATGTGACACGCAGGAAATCAGATCCATTCAGGATAGTACAGGTAAGCAGATTAAATCATGCCGAGAAAGGGCAGGATATTCTGATACGGGCAGTGGCTAACCTGATTGAATCGGGTCATAACATCAAATTAACATTTATAGGTGACGGAGAGTCCCGGCAATATCTTAAGGATCTTGTTGCCGAATTAGGAATAGAGGATATAGTGGAATTCCTCGGAAGCCGTTCACAACACTATGTACTGACACATCTATCCGAGTACGATCTGTTTGTACAACCATCCCGGTTTGATGGATTCGGTCTTACAGTAGCCGAGGCAATGGCATCGGGAATTCCGGTTCTTGTCTCAGATAATAATGCTCCTATGGAAGTTATCGGATATGGAGAATACGGTTTTCATTTCCGGGGAGAGGATGCAAGTGATTGTGCGGAAAAAATAAAGAGTATAATGAATTCATATCCTGATGCCAATTTCCTGGCTGCTGCTGCTGAGCGTGTGAAATCCCAATATAATGTCCGCCGTACGGCTGAACGTTATATCGAATTGTATGAAAAAAAAGTTATAGCCCCCAATCGGTAATTCATGTTAACAATAGATGCGGTAAAAGGCGTAAGTTTTGACTCCTCTCTTTGCCAGCAATGTGGCGCATGTGTGGCAGTGTGCCCGGTTGCAGCTCTGTCAGCAATTGTTGCTGATGAAACGACCGGCCTCAGTGACATAAGGGTCAATCATGATGTCTGTATAAAATGCGGAAAGTGTGTGGCTACATGCCCGTCAAATAAGTTGGAAACTTATAATGACTATTTTGAAACCTTGCCGCAATACACCTATCATCTCATGCATAATTCTGATCCGGCAATACGACGCTATTCATCATCAGGCGGAGTTGCGCGCACTTTTATTGTAGAGGCATTGCGTGACGGATTGGTTGATGGAGTCTATACTCTCAGTAGGACAGAAAAATTCCCTTATGTAGGAGGGAAGTTCTGGTCCAAAGAGAACGTTCCTCACTATGAGGATTTTCCGAATTCGGTGTATCATTCGGTCTTGCAATGTTCGGAACTGTACCAAGTCAGACGGTGCCGTACTTTGATGATTGTTGGTACTTCATGCCAGATACGTGCATTGAAGGTTGCGTTGCGGAACAGATGTGAAAAGATGATTTGTGTCGCTATTTTTTGCAAGCAGCAGAAACATCTCGGTGCCACCCGGTTCCTGGCTAAGGTAGCAGGAGCCGGAAAAATCGGAAGTGAGTTTAAGGCTACATATCGAGGCGACGGCTGGCCCGGAACCGTTACTGTAAACGGGCACTCTATACTATGGAGCCGTGCTGCTCAGATTCCGTTTGGGCGTCGGTTGTGGTCGGTGCCCGGATGTAATGTATGTGGCGATCCGTTCGGGATAAAAGCCGGAGCGGATATTTCTCTGATGGATCCCTGGGAAATCTGTTCACCCGGTCCGGAGGGGGATACGCTTGTGACGACATTGACAGATAATGGACACGAATTCTTATCTTCGTTAGGAGAGGTATTGGTAAAAACTCCTCTTTCATATGCGGACGCTTTACCCGCCTTAGGACTGACAGATATCAGGCGCAAGCAGCAACTCGTCCCATTTTACAGAGGAGATAAATGCAATAATCGAATTTCAGTTGCCGGAAAGCTTGACAAATGGCAACGCGGTATTTTCGGAGCGGTGATGCTGGCGCTGCCGCGTATGCCTATGCTTTTCTATCGTATAGCATGTAAAATTCCCGATCCACGCAACATAATATTAAAGTAATTATGGATCTGAAAGTAATCACACGTCATGCACCGAGTAATTACGGATCGCTTTTGCAGTCGATCGCGACTGTAAACCTTCTGGAAGGAGTGGGACATAAATGTACGATAATTGATTATCAGCGTCCGGATGAACGCGGATTAAAGTCGATAACAACCGCTTTACATGATAAGCCGGAATGGAATGGGTCGATGTTGAAACGTTTGTTATATATCGCCCTCAGGTTTCCTACCGAACAATATGCACGAAATAAGTTCGACAGATTCAGGAAGAAATATCTTCCGATGACCCCCCGATTCAGCAATAGTTCAGAGCTAACCGGACTAAAAGCGGATATTTTCGTAACCGGAAGTGATCAGGTGTGGGGGCCGGTTGGAGCGGATAAAATAGACCCGGCATATTTCCTTGATTTCACCAAAGGTAAGAAATTTGCGCTTGCTGCAAGCTTCGGTAGAGAAAAATTGACAAAGGAATCTGTTGAATCCATAAGGTCAATGTTACTTGATTATGATGCCATAACCGTACGTGAAGCTTCTGCTTCTTCCCTTATCAAAGACATGGGACTTGAGTCGCCCCGGACAGTAATAGACCCGACTCTTATGGTGACTTCCGATTTCTGGAGGACTCTCGCGCAAGGTTCGAAAATTCACAATGAGAAATATCTTCTCATTTATCAGATTCACAATAACCCGGCAGTGGATATATATGCATCCCGACTGGCGAAGGCAAAGGGATTGAAACTCGTGAGAATTTCACCATTTGCCCACCAGATAACACGTGCCGGTTCACTGATTCTTCTTCCAGATCCAAAAGATTTTATCAATTACATAGATAAGGCGGAAATGATGGTTACTGATTCATTTCACGGAACATGCTTCGCCGTATCTCTCGGTACGCAGTTTATGACGGTCATTCCTGTAAACGGGACCGGTACACGTAACCGAAATCTGCTTGAGCAACTTGGTCTTACTGATCGTATTGTACATGGAACGGAAGATGACTCCGTAACCGACCTGAAGGCGATAGATTTCATCCGGGTGAATGAGCGTCTTAAAAAACTCAGGGAAGACTCAGTTGAGTATATTAAAACGGCACTTTCTGCGTTTTCATAATATGAAGATACTCGAGATAAACGCGTTTTACTATAACCGCGGAGGATCAGAGACCGTTTTTTTCAATACTACGGATCTCCTTCGCAGCCGTGGGCATCAAGTCATTCCGTTCACTCTCCGCTGGGACGAAAATTTGCCGTCGCCATATAGCCGGTATTTCCCTCAGTCAAAGGAAACACGTTCCGGTGTATTTCGTCCGGTTAATAATATAATCACTTATTTCTATCACTTCGAGGCTGCCGAAAAACTTGAAAAACTAATTGATGATGAACAGCCTGACATTGCGCAGATACATCTGATATGGGGTCAATTGTCGCCATCGATATTGAAAGTACTTAAACGTAAAAATATACCCGCTGTCCTTACCGTACATGATTATCGGCTTGTGTGCCCTGACTTCCTTTTCCGTAATGGTAAAGGCGAGATATGTGAGCAATGCGAGGGACATAAATTCTGGAAATGTGTGGTAAATAAATGTTGCCGTGGCAGCAGAGGGTTGAGTATGATGATGGCATCTGAACAGTATACTCGGAATTTGCTGTTCAATCCTGCCAAGCTATTGAGCGGTATAGTATATGTAAGTGACTTTTCGCGTAATATACATGAAAAGTATATGCCGTCATTAAAGCAGTTGCCCGCAGTCCGGTTATATAATACTGCTAACATAATTGCTGATACTCCGTCGACAGCTTCTGATTACCTTTTGTTTTTCGGCAGACTTTCAGACGAAAAAGGTATTTCCACTCTTGTTAAGGCAGTAGCAGGTCTTCCGAAAATGAAGCTAAAGATAGCCGGTAACGGGCCTCTTGAAACTGAAATGAAAGACTTCTGTGCCCGGAGAGGAATAGATAACATTGAGTTCATCGGTTTCAAAACCGGAGAAGACTTGCACAAACTTGTTCGTGAAGCGCGGTTTGTTGTTGTTCCTTCCGAGTGTTATGAGAACAATCCGATGACAATAGTGGAAGCATATTCTGCAGGTGTACCCGTTATAGGTTCAGCTATCGGAGGTATACCTGAAGTAATAGAGGAAGGGAAAACCGGATTTACGTTTACAGTTAAAGATGTCGACTCTCTTGCCCAGGTTCTCAGGAAGAGTAGCGAACTCAGTGATTCTGAATATACAGCTATGCGAAGCAACGCACTCTCTTTTGCTAAAGAGAATTTTAATCCTGATAAATATTTCCTTTCACTTGACACTCTTTTCAGAAAGCTCACCGAAGATTCCACAAAGAGTTGAACGGAATGTTGGGAGTCCGAGGCTAATTACGTAATTTTGCAGTTGAAATGAGTAATATTTATGCACAGATGTTCTGGTCTTTCTTCAAGATCGGAGGTTTTACTTTCGGTGGGGGATGGGCTATGATTTCTTTAATAGAAAAAGAAATTGTTGACAGACGGAAATGGATTGACCGTAAGGAATTTCTGGATCTGCTTGCCGTAGCGCAGTCGTTACCTGGAATTCTTGCAGTGAACATTTCTGTAGCAGTGGGTGACAAGTTACGGGGGATGAAGGGAAGCGTAGCGGCGGCTACCGGAACAATAATCCTGCCGTTCTTTATTATTTTGGCTATAGCGATGTTTCTGACTCCGGAAGTTATCAAAAACAACCATGTAATAAATTCCATCTTTATGGGAATACGTCCGGCTGTAGTTGCCTTGATAATCGCTCCTGTAATTACGACAGCCAAATCTGCCGGAATTACGTGGAAGACTATCATAATACCTGTTGCAGTGGCATTACTGATATGGTCCGGCATCCCTTACATATCAAATCCTATTTTGTTTATCATTCTCGGAGGCGTTATCGGGTATATCGTTACAACTCGCCGTAACGTCAGACATGCTCAACAGAAGTAAAGATTATGGGTATTTATCTAAAACTTATCTGGTCATATTTAAAGATTGGACTTTTCGGTTTTGGCGGCGGCTATGCGATGCTTTCACTGATCGAACGTGAAATTGTCAATCCCGGGTGGATTACCGAACAAATGTTCACTGATATAGTTGCCATATCACAAATGACTCCTGGTCCGATTGGTATCAATTCAGCCACTTATATCGGTTATGTAGCTCCCGGTGTATCTTCTCCCGAACTGTCAGCCCCTATATGGGGCATTCTGGGTTCACTGGTGTGTACTATAGTCGTGGTTCTGCCGTCGTTCCTGCTTGTGGCATATACAAGTCACCTGATACATCGTCATCGTGACAGCGCAGTAGTAAAAGGAATATTCGCGGGTCTGCGCCCGGTTGTCATAGGTCTTATAGCATCTGCGGCATTATTACTGATGAATAGCGCTAACTTTGGTTCAGAAACACCTCAGATTGCCATCAGCACGGCAATATGTGCAGTATCGTTTATTCTGGTATATTTCGTTAAGCTACATCCTATAGCCGTTATTGCTTTATCGGGTGTGGCTGGTTATTTAGTTTTCGGTTTATGATTTTTACCGATACGGATATAGAGTCGCAATATCGGGCTACTACTGAATGGCTTTTCAGTCAGCTCGCAGTTTTTCAAAATACAGGTGGAGATGCCTATAAGCCCGGACTTCAGACTGCGAACCGCCTGGCAGAGATGTTTGGTAATCCACACGAAAACCTTCTCACCATACATGTAGGAGGCACAAACGGCAAAGGTTCTACCTCCTCATCCATAGCTTCAATATTGCAGGCTGCCGGTTATCGTACCGGATTATACACTTCACCTCATCTTGTCGATTTTCGCGAACGTATAAGGATAAACGGTGAAATGATAAGCCGCGAGGAAGTGATTGATTTTACTGACCGATATAGGAAGCTTGAAAATAATTCAGCAATCCCTCCCTCCTTCTTTGAGCTTTCCACCATCATGGCTTTCGAATACTTTAAAAGGCATAAGGTGGATATTGCAGTGATAGAAGTAGGACTGGGAGGTCGTCTCGATACCACAAATATAATTACTCCTTGTCTTTCGGTAATTACAAACATTTCCTTTGATCATGTAGCACTTCTCGGTAATACACTTGAGGAAATTGCCTCTGAAAAAGCCGGGATTATAAAAACGGGAGTGCCTGTGGTGATTGGAGAAGCTTCCGGTAACATACGGCGCGTTTTTGATGAAAAAGCTTCCGATATGAATGCTCCGATTCTATTCGCAGAAGATTTTTCTCCGATTAAATCATATTATGATGACGGAATGTCAATCGTGTATCTGACCTATAATCACGGTACGATACGCGGTTGTCTGCGAGGTGACTGTCAGCCGCTCAACACAGCTACCGTTCTGACGGCAGTTGATGTTCTGAATTCATCCTACAAGATGAATATTACGGACGATTCCATACGTCGGGGATTGGCGACAGTGGACACTTCCACAGGACTGACAGGTCGGTGGACTGAAGTCAGAAAGTCACCTCGGGTAATATGCGATACCGGTCACAATATCGGCGGCTGGCGGCATACTGTGGTGGATCTCAATTCTCTCCCCGGACACAAGATTTTGGTTCTGGGATTCGTAAATGACAAAGATGTATCCGCTATACTCGATTGTGTGAAATCAGTACATGATGCCGAAATTATTTTTACGAGTGCGTCAGTGCATCGCGCGCTTGGGGCTACGACACTGAAAAGTAAGGCAAATGAGCGAGGGATTGATGGCGATGCCATATCACCCGTACCTGAAGCAGTGACTGAGGCGCTGATGCGTGCCGAAAAGACCCACTCAACGGTATTTGTCGGAGGAAGTAATTTTGTAGTGGGAGACTTTCTCTCGTCAACCTCTTCTATATTTAAGAAATAATATATCTTTCATATCATAGATTTGTGTAATTATGGCAAGGAAACGTAAAGAACTTCCTGTAGTGGCTGATGTGGAAATCACCGGAGTGGCAGCTGAAGGTAACAGCATAGCCCGGATAAATGATCTTGTGACATTTATTCCTTTCGGAGCGCCCGGTGACATTGCTGATATTAAAATCGACAGAAAGAAACGTAACTATGCAGAAGGGCATATCGAACGTCTGGTCACTCCGTCGGATATCCGAGTTGAACCGCGATGTTCCCATTTTACAGTATGTGGTGGGTGCCGGTGGCAACATCTGCCTTATACCTATCAGCTGGAATGTAAACAGCAGCAGGTGAAGGATGCTCTCGACAGGATAGCAAAAGTCGATTATCCTGCAATCACTCCCATAATCGGTTCAGAGGAGATTTATGGATATAGGAACAAACTCGAATACACGTTTTCCAATAAATGTTGGCTTACTTTCGAACAGATGCGTTCGGGAGAAGAATTTCCTGACCGGGATGCTGCCGGATTCCACATACCGGGCGCGTTCGACAAGGTTCTTGACATCAAAGCATGTCATCTGCAGGATGACATTACCAATCGGCTGCGAATGGCAGTAAAGGAATATGGAAAATCACATAATCTTGATTTTTATGATATAAAGGCACAGAAAGGTTTCCTGCGTAATATGATCGTCCGAACCGCTTCTACCGGTGAATTAATGGTGATAGTGGTGGTAGGTCGTGATGATTCTGATGCCATAGACGGACTAATGGGGCATCTTGCAGAGTCATTCCCTGAAATAACATCGCTTATTTATGTGGTGAATACTAAGGTAAATGACACAATAGGTGATCTACCCGTCAATACATATGCCGGACGTTCATGGATAGAGGAGGAGATGGATGGATTACGCTTCAGGATTGGTCCGAAATCCTTCTACCAGACAAATTCGGCTCAGGCTTACAAGCTTTACAGTGTTACACGTAATCTCGCTGAATTATCAGGAGATGAACTGGTTTACGACCTATATACGGGAACAGGGACCATTGCTAATTTTGTGGCTCGTCAATGCCGTAAAGTGGTGGGAATCGAATATGTCCCGGAGGCAATTGAAGATGCAAAACTCAATTCAGAGGTCAACGGTTTAGACAATACCATATTTTTTGCAGGTGATATGAAAGATGTACTGACCGATGAATTTGTAGCTCTGCACGGTTATCCCGATGTTATGATAGTTGATCCGCCGCGTGCAGGAATGCATGAAGATGTGGTGAATGTCATTCGCCGGGCAGCTCCCCGCAGGATTGTCTACGTTAGCTGTAACCCTGCTACTCAGGCTCGGGACCTTGCACTGCTTGACGATTTATTTGAAGTGACCGCTGTCCAGCCGGTGGACATGTTCCCTCACACAGCTCATGTTGAAAATGTGGTCCGCCTTGACCGCAGGCTCTCACCTAAAAAAGAAAACTGTCATTCGGTTGGCGGCGCCTCCGAACAGCTACCTAACTCAGAATTATAATAACGTATATCGCCTGTGACTTCCCGTCCTATAAAGGATGGGAAGTCAATTTTTTCATCGGTAGAATTAAGTTCGATTTCGGCGACCGCTAATCCATCGAGCTTACCGTGAAAAATATCCAGTTCCCATCGTCCGATTTTCATACGGGTTTTGTCAATTAATGATTTTACCGGCAGACGTTCTAACATTTCGAGTGCGTCCGTTACGGGTATTTCATATTCCCACTCATCACGTTCTATCCCGTGATTTAGTCCCTTTACGGTGAGACGGGCTTGCTTATTGTCAATGACTCTTACACGTACGGTTGACTCAGGCACTACTGACAGATATGCCTGAATTATACGGTGTGCGGAATCAGCTTTTTCTGCACACGGAACCGGTTTCCTGATCAAAAATTTTCTTTCAATTTCCTTTGCCATAGGGTACAAAATTAAAGAAAAAAATGTAACTTTGTTACCGTTCACTCAACAAAAAACAAAATGATAAGTCTGACTACGTTTTCTGATCTGACGAGTCATAATACTTTCGGACTGCATGCAACGGCTCGTATGTATATTGAATATGATTCACCGGAGGATCTTAAAGAGTTATATCATAAAGGTCTTTTTAAGTCTCAGTGGATTCACATCGGAGCCGGTAGCAATCTGCTTTTTGCCGTACAGAATTATGACGGCGCTGTGTTGCATTCCGGAATCAAAAACATAGTTGTTGCAGACTCTGCTACACCGGGAGAGATTGAACTGACTCTGGGAGCCGGTCTGGTACTCGATGAAGTAATAGCTGACTTTTCAGAGCAAGGTTATTACGGTATTGAAAACCTGTCAGGCATTCCGGGAGAAGTCGGCGCCGGGGCGGTACAGAACGTTGGCGCTTATGGTGTGGAATTCGCCGACAGGATAGTTGCAGTTCACGTATTTGACACTCGGACTGGAGAAACGGTGATTTTTGACCGTGAGCGTTGTCGATACGGATACCGGGAATCACTGTTCAAGACCGGCAGTGATTCGGGCAGATATATAGTTACACATGTCCGTATATCGCTCAGCCGTAACATGGAACCGGTTCTGACCTATGGGTCTCTATCAACACTGGCGCATGATACCCTTCCCTCGGTAATAAGGGGTGCGGTATTGGCGATCCGTGCATCGAAGTTGCCTGATCCAAAAGAATATGGAAGTGCCGGAAGTTATTTTAAAAATCCTGTTATTTCACCTGAAGCATTCGATTTTGCATGTAAAATGTACGGCTCCGAGATCCCATTTCATCAAACCTCATCAGGACTCATGAAAGTGTCGGCAGCGTGGCTTATCGATCGTACCGGGTTAAAAGGTGAAAGATGCGGAGGAGCTGCTTTGTGGCATTCGCAACCGTTGGTGATTTACAATGCAGGAAATGCGACAGCTTCGGATGTAGTGAAACTTCAACAGATTATAGTTGAACGAGTGAGAGAGAGATTCGGAATAACCCTCATTCCCGAAGTACAGAGAGTGATCAATAATTTTTCACATCAACCACAGAACAACAAATGGGAAAGTCATTCATAATAGAAGGAGGACATCAACTTTCAGGTGAGATAGTCCCACAAGGAGCGAAAAACGAGGCTCTACAGGTAATCAGCGCTGTACTTCTAACCGATAAACCTGTCGAGATTTCCAATATACCGGAGATACTTGATACATTGAATCTGATTGAACTGCTTCGATCGATCGGTGTCAAAGTGGAACGACATTCTAAAGGACATTATACATTTACTGCCGATGACCTTGATCCGACAGCTACCACATCGGATGAGTTTATAAACAGGTGTGCGCGACTGAGAGGTTCAGTACTGATCGTCGGTCCGCTTCTCGCGCGTTATGGACGGGCTTATTTTGCGCAGCCTGGAGGAGATAAAATAGGCAGGCGTAAGATTGATACCCATATCACAGGATTATGCACTCTCGGCGCTCAGGTAGAGTATCACCGTGGTCGCAAGGCATATCTTCTTACTGCACCATCCGGAGGTCTCAAAGGAGCTTACATGTTGCTTGATGAGGCGAGTGTCACCGGCACAGCCAATATTATTATGGCAGCAGTCCTTACACCAGGAGTAACAACAATATACAATGCAGCTTGTGAGCCGTATATTCAACAATTGTGCAGGATGCTGTTAAAAATGGGTGCACGCATCAATGGATTAGGTTCAAATTTGCTTACTATTGAAGGCGTGGATCGGCTCAATGGCACAAGTCATGAGATTTTACCCGATATGATTGAGGTAGGTAGTTTTATCGGTATGGCTGCATTATGCCGCAGTCCCCTGACAATTCGGAATGTGTCATACGAGAATCTCGGCATTATTCCTGATGCGTTCCGCCGACTCGGGATAGAACTGATACGCCGAGGTGACGATATTTACATCCCGGCTCAGGATACGTATGAGATTGAAACCGCACTTGACGGCTCGATATTGAATGTCGCCGATGCTCCGTGGCCCGGTTTGACGCCTGACTTGCTGTCGGTGATGCTGGTTGTTTCCACACAGTGCCGTGGGAGTGTGTTGATTCATCAGAAAATGTTTGAAAGCAGATTGTTCTTTGTGGACCGGCTGTTTGATATGGGAGCGCAGATAATGTTGTGTGATCCGCACAGGGCTGTTGTTATCGGACTTGATCACAGATTGCCGCTCCGTGCAAACGATATGCTGTCACCAGACATTCGAGCCGGTATAGCCATGCTCCTTGCCGCTATGTCCGCTAAAGGCACAAGCCGCATAGGTAATATCGATCAGATAGATCGCGGCTATGAGGATATTGACGGACGCCTGAACAGTATAGGCGCACGTATAATCAGAACAGATGATTGATAAGTAATAGTTAGTTGACATGAAATATATAGGAGCACATGTGTCGGTTGAAGGTGGGGTTGCCAATGCCCCGGTCAATGCAAGCAATATAGGAGCGAAAACATTCGCTCTTTTCACGAAGAATCCTTCACGATGGCGTTCATCGCCTATTAAGGAGAAGGAAGCCGAGACATTCCGCAAGCGTTGTGACGATCTTGGTTTCAACCGTTCGATAATATTACCGCATGACAGCTATCTTATAAATCTCGGATCACCAGATCCGGAAAAACTTGAGAAGTCAAGAGAGGCTTTTCTGGATGAGCTTCACCGGTGCGAACAATTGGGCCTATCACTTCTGAATTTCCATCCCGGCTCACACTTGAATTTGATTGATGCTGATTCATGTCTTGATCTGATAGCCGAATCAATCAATATTGCCTTGTCTGAAACTTCAGGAGTGAAGGCTGTTATTGAAAATACAGCAGGGCAAGGCAGCAATCTTGGATTCAGTTTCGCTCAGATAGCGAGAATAATATCAGGAATAAATGATAAGTCGCGCGTAGGTGTGTGTATTGACACATGTCATGCTTTTGCTGCAGGTTACGATCTGTCTACTACCGAAGGTTATAACCGTACATGGGAGGAATTCGGGAAGGTAATAGGCTGGGAGTATCTTTCCGGTATGCATCTGAACGACGCTAAAAAAAATGTCGGATCCCGTATTGACCGTCATGAACTGCTTGGGAAGGGGAGTATAGGTCCACACTTCTTTGAACTTCTGATGAGGGATGATCGGTTTGATAATATTCCCCTCATACTTGAAACGCCTGATCCTGAACAATGGGCTGATGAAATCGCATGGTTGTATTCGATGGTAAAGGATTGATTATGTAAATGCTGCAAACGTATTGATAACCACAAATAGTAAAAATTGGATTATTTATGCAGTTTTTAAGATAAAAAGGCTAATTGTTTATTTTGTTATTAGGGAAAATACTTGTAAATTTGCAATATTGTAATCAATAACTTTCTAATTCAAAATATAATTCTTTACTACATAAAATCCATGGCACGTTTACACTTTGACTCGCTTGACTGCAAGATTATATCCATGCTGTCAGAAAATGCACGAAAACCGTATCTTGAAATAGCCCGTGAGTGTAAAGTTTCAGGCGCGGCAATTCATCAGCGTATACAGAAACTTACTTTGGTGGGTGTTATCAATGGGTTCGAATCGTTGATAAGTCCGGCAGCCGTCGGTCTTGACACTTGTGCATATATAGGCTTCCTCCTTCAGGATCCGATGAAGTCGGATTTTGTAGCGGAAGAACTTCGGAAAATACCGGAAGTCGTAGAGTGTCATTTTACCACCGGTCAGTACGACATGCTCATAAAGATTTATGCACGTAATAATGACCATCTGCTTAATCTGATTCATTCCAGAATAGTTCCTATCGGAGCCGGTAGAACCGAAACACTGATTTCACTGAAAGAAGCGTTCCGCCGTCAGGTACCTGTAGATGTTGAAAACATACGGTTGTAATAGTGACCGGTTACAGTATGATGTCAACGGAAATTGATTATAACTCTCTCCTCATCGACGCTGTCCACCTTGCCCGGAAGGCTGGAGCTGTTCAGATGGAGCACTTCCGGAAGGGCAGTCTCGATATTCACACAAAACTGAATGAAAGCGATATCGTCACCGTGGTCGATAAGGCATGTGATGCTCTTATAACCGGTTATATTCGTGATAAGTATCCTTCACACTCAATACTGGCGGAAGAATCGGGACGTGATGAAAATGTATCAGATTTCCGTTGGATTATCGATCCACTTGATGGTACTACCAATTATGCTGCAGGTTTACCGATTTTTGCCGTTTCAATCGGAATTGAGTATAAGGGAACAACCGTTGTAGGGGTTGTGTACGCTCCTTACATAGATGAATTGTATACAGCGGTGAGGGGCGAAGGTGCATACCTCAATGGCGATCCCATTATGGTAAGTTCGAATGAAAGGATGGATCGTGCCGTTGTTTCAACAGGTTTCCCCGTTGACCGTAATATAAACCCCGATGACAATACTCGGGAATTTCATAAAGTTTTAACCGGAGCCCGGGCTGTAAGATGTCTTGGCGCTGCTTCCATGGACATATGTTATACTGCTTCCGGAGTCCTTGACGGCTTTTGGGAAATGAACCTTAGGGAGTGGGATGTATGTGCGGGTCTACTCATCCTTGAAGAGGCTGGCGGAAAGTGGCAAAGCTATCGTAGTGACCGTAATGTCGCTGTGGTGACGGGCAATCCGGCTATTTTTTCACAACTTTTGAGCCAGATTCAAGAGAAATAATGAATACAGATTCAATAATTACTTTCGCCGAACTGTTTAGTCCGGTGGATAACTTGCCGTCTACTGCTCGATTAAGATCAATTGTACGTCGCATTCAGACCCCTTATCTCATTCTGAATCTCACACGTAATCATATCAGCATCACACCTATGTCGCTATCACGTTTTGCAATGGTAGCTCGTGAGACAGGAGCCGCTATGATTTATACCGATTATAGGTTAGGTTCTAAAGATATTAATGCTGAGATATGTAAACCTCAATTAAAACTACCTGGATCACTTAGTGAAACCATGGATTTCGGACACGCGGTAATGATTGATACAAACCGGATGCGTGTTGCGCTGTCAAAATCCGGAAAAGGATGGCTTACAGCCGGATTTTATGATCTTTGGTTACGGTTGTCGAGGGCAGAAGGTGGTATCTTTTATTTACCGGAAACTTTGTATTCTTCGATAGCACCTGTAGTTGACCACAATGAAGAGGTAGCTGAAAAGAATGAGAGCGAGTTTGAAGAAGTATTTGCAGGGCACCTGAAATCTGTCGGGGCTTGGCTCGGGAAGTCTCCGGTAAAGTCGGAAAACATTGATTCTAAATCGAAGGTTTCAATTATTATGTCGTTAACCGGCAGTTGTCCGACGGTATATGATTCGATAAAGAGTGCATTGAGTCAAATTACAGATTTTGAATACAATATTATTGTTGTAGAGAATCAGACTGACGAAGAAACATCGGGAATTATTCGTGAACTGTCTAAAGAAAATCCCAAGGTTATTGTAATAAGACTAAAAAGGAGACTTATGACAGGAGGATGCTGGAATACTGCGGTCGCTCACCGGTTATGCGGAGATTATGCAGTTCGGCTTGGTAGCGGAGAGTGCTTTGACGGCAAGGACTCACTGCAAAATATTGTAGATGCCATGAAGAGTGCTTGTGCTGACATAGTGTTGGACGGTGAGGTCGGTGTTGAATGGAGGAATCAGTTATTACGAACAGACTGCTCCGGTGCATTACGCGCCATAGTTACCGATGTCGCCAGGACATATCCGGCATCAGACGTCGATTTTGGATGGGATTACAGTGTCGCTTTACCCGTTAGCAGAGCCGGTATTGCTGTGTCTTCCGGTATTGCGGGGGAGAAGGCGGGTAAAACTTCTGATACCAGTTACGCCGACGCATTGAGAACAGTCGAACTTCGAGCACGTTTACATCTCATCCACGGAAAATAATGAAATTAATAATTGATTGCGGAGCTACTAAAGCAGATCTTTTACGTATTGAGGATGATTCCACTTTCCGGACTTGTCAGGTTAAGGGAATTAATGTGGCATTATGCCCTAATACTGACGATTTGATAAGTTATTTTTTACTTATGCCGTGGCTGGGCGAGGCATCAGAAATATATTTTTATGGTGCCGGATGTCGTCCGGGAATTATCGGTCAGCGTACAGCCTCCGCCATAGGTATGTCATCGCGTGCGCGTGTGATTGAAACACGCTCCGATATGCTTGGAGCGGCAAGAGCGGTGCTTGGACGGTCGTCGGGAGTGGCGTGTATACTGGGTACGGGTTCTAACTCGTGTAGGTTCGACGGTAAGGAAATAACTGACAATATACCTTCGCTCGGTTATGTGCTGGGTGACGAAGGGTCGGCAAACCACATGGGCAGATTATTGATATCAGGAATATTCAAACGTCAGTTTTCGGAGGACACGCGCCGCTTGTTTCACGACACTTTTCCGGATTTGGATGTAGAAGCGGTTATAGAAAATGTTTACCGTCGTCCCGGGGCGAACTCATGGCTCGGACAGATGGCAAAATTTCTGTCGGCGAATATCAATCGAGAGGAAGTGAGAGAAATCGTGAAACTATCGCTTAACGATTTTATTACAAAAAATATACTTCCTTACGGAGAGGACGTCCATAACTGTCAGATCGGATTCGTGGGTTCTGTCGCTTATGAATTCCGGGAGCTGCTTGAGGAAATAATGACTAATTACAGGCTTTCTCCCGGAACTGTTATCCGTCGTCCGATTGATGGGTTGAAAACGTATCATTCGTCGTAAACGATTGCCGGATAATCAGGAAACTCCTTGAGAAATTGGTATTCGTGCGTAGCGAAGTCGATCCGGCAGCAGTAATGGGTCATACCGTTGCTGACCGCTATAAATGGAGCTTTAAACGTCATATTGTAACGTACTATCTGGTCAAATACTTCCTGGGTTACCCGCACAGTGGATCGTTTATATTCAATAACCATCACCGGGCGTAGACGACGGTCATACACTACAGTGTCGGCGCGTCGCCGTCGTCCGTTTAATTTAAGTCCCAATTCATTCACTACGAGACGCGCCGGATAACCTTTGTGATTTAACATCCAGTTTGTAAAATGCTGCCTGACCCATTCTTCAGGTGTCAGAACTACATATTTAGCACGCAGTCGGTCGTAAATAGATAAAACACCATCGTCAGTCAATTTTAATTCAGGACTGAAATGAGGCAGATTCAGACGCGGCATCTGTTCCGGATTAATATTCATGCGCTTTCGGAAATAATATGTAAATTTACGAACTATTTCCTTACCTGATATAATTGATGGCAACAAAAGATTCCCTGCAGGCATATGAACAGATACGGCGACAGATCGCAGCACGTGATTTTGCCCCGGTTTATCTTCTTCATGGTGAAGAAGGCTTTTATATAGATGAACTTGTCAAGAGGTTTGAGGCGAGTGTCAGTGAAGAGGAGCGTGCGTTCGACTGTTATGTTGTTTACGGCTCGGATACGTCTCCTGATACAGTGGTAAATTTGTGTCATAATTATCCGGTGATTTCTCAGAAACTTGTAGTAATAGTTAAGGAAGCCCAGAACTGGAAAGATAGTGAGTGGGATCATCTTATTCCGTATCTTGAAAGAGTGGTGCCTTCCACTCTGCTTGTATTAGCTTCAAGGGGGAAAACCATAAAATCAAAGAAGATTGAGAAAGCCATGCTGGCAATCCGCGGCGAAATAATGGAATCTCAGCCGGTAAAGGATAAAAATCTTATATCAGTAGTAAGCGGCATAATTAAATTAAAAGGTCTGAACGTAGAGGAGAAAGGTCTCGCTATGTTATGCGACTACGTTGGCACGGATCTGTCTCGAATATATAATCAGATTGAAAAACTTACTGTGGCGCTGGAACGCGGAGCTATGGTTACTCCGGAGGTAATAGAGAAGCATATAGGTATCAGCAAGGATTATAACATGTTCGAGCTTACCGACGCTCTTTCGGTACGCGACGGTGGCCGTGCCGGAAGAATTATAGAATATTTCCGTGCCAATCCGAAATCAAATCCTGCGGTACCTGTTCCGGCAACTCTTTTCACGCATTTCAGTAACCTGTTGATCTATCATTTTACACGTGATAAGTCGCCTGCCTCTATTATGGATGCTCTTGGCTTAAAATGGCAAAGTCAGGTGACACGTATCGAAAAGGCAGCGCGTTATTACTCCGCACGGCAGGTTATAGAGATTATTTCTGCGTTACGCCAGGCAGATCGAAATCTCAAGGGTATGGGATCGCGTCAGGATCCATATGATATTCTCAGAGATCTAATCTTCCTCATACTGAACGCTCATGGTATCTGAGTAGAAGTTTACCCAATAAAAAAAGACTGCCGGACATTTGTCAGACAGTCTCAATACGTTATTTTTGGAGGGTCGATAAGTTATTGAGGTAACATTTTATATATACGTCCCATTACCTCGTCATAGTCCGCGCGATCACCGCGTAACTCAGGGTACTTACTCATATTTTCAGGAATGTCCACATCAGCGAAACGTACCACTATAACCGGTTTACCGGTAGCCACGGCTCTTGCTTCCATATCCTGTACTGATGGATCTACAACCGAATCCTCAGTCAGCACATCAATCATCAAATCGCAACGTTCCAAGGCATCCGCTTCCGAAAGAATTTCTTTACCGTCAACCGGAATTCTGTCGACAGAACGGTCAAAAGTCTTGAATCCACGGTCGCGTAAATACTGTGACAGATATTGAACAAGCATTGTATCTTCACCGCAATGGTTGAAGTAAATTTTAAAATTCTTATTATCCATAGTTACTGTTTTTAACTATATAACATCATTGGATAAATAAAGGTTCCGAGCTTGTTGCAGAGTTTCAGGTTTTCCAATGTCAATCCATTTATAAGGGATGTCGGGTTTATATGCGAGGATATTCAGGTAATTACAGTTCTCGATATAAAAATCCATTATTGAAAAAACGTCATGATTTGCCGAATACTTTTCAAGCAATTTGAGCGCGTTGCCTGACAGTATATGGAAGCCACCGAAAGCAAGTCGGGTTATTGAATCTATACCGGAGAGTGTTGACGGTTTGATTTCACCGGTCGAATGGTTCAACCATCCTTGCATTCGTTTGCCTTTATCAAAGAGAAGATAACGTGACGTATTACGGTCATCGACAAGAAGAGTCACGTCCGCATCACTTTGTGTGTGAAATGTGATCATCGGCTCTAAGGGTAGATCGGAATAAATATCAGCATTCATTACCAGGGTAACGGGAGCTTTCAGGTATCTAATCATTTTGGCAAGTCCACCTCCCGTGTCAAGCAGCTTGGCTGATTCATCACTCAGAATAATCTCCGGGTAATGACTGCTGACCCATTCCCGTATCATTGCCGCATGATGGTGGACGTTCACAATAATATCTGATACACCGGCACTCTTGGCGCGTAAAATGGCTCGTTCCAGCATGGTCATTCCACCGACGTCTATCAGGGCTTTCGGACAAATATCGGTTAGAGGTTTCAATCGTGTACCAAGTCCCGCCGCAAATATCACTGCATCAAGTATCATGAAATATCAGGTTGCTCGCGATGTTTTACAATAGTGTTTACCTGAGGATATTTCTGCCGTATCTCATGAGCGAATCCTTCGGCGCAGAATACCGAGCGGTGTTGTCCTCCCGTACATCCGAATGACACGCATAATGATGTAAATCCTCGCTTCAGATAACAGTCGATTGTCGGTGACACCAAAGCGACTGCATTCCTTATGAAATCACTGCATTCACCTTGTTCTTCCAGAAATTTTATGACGGGTGAATCAAGTCCAGTGAGTTGTTTGAATTCATCATATCTACCCGGGTTGAGCATCCCGCGACAATCGAAAACGAAACCACCTCCGTTACCGGAAGTATCTTCTGGATACCCTCTATGAAATGAAAAACTTGTGACGGTCAAAGTCAGTCTGCCGCAGTCATGTTTCACACTCTTAAGATTCCACACTGCATACGCCTCTTCCAATGCCGCTCTTACAGCTCGATAATCATCGAAAGCGCCTTGCGAAATACGCTCACGAATATTCTCCAGAGCTTTGCTTATGCTTGAAGAGAATTTGATCTTTTTCTGCACAAGTCCGCGGAACCCGTACGTACCGAGGGTCTGTAGCTGTCGGAAAGTTATGGCAAGTTCCAGCTGCCTTTTGAATTCTTCCGGTGTGAGTTCTTGAAAATACCGTCTGAGTGCTCTGAAATATGAGTCTGCAAGTTTATCCCTGGTTTCCTTATTGAAGCCGGCACGCGCTTGCCAAATGAATGATGCCGCATCATATAACAACATCCCGCGACGCGCTCCCTGATAATCAATAAATGTTATTTTGTTATTTTGATCAACAAGAATATTCCGGCTTTGAAAATCGTGATATTGAAATCCTGTGAGGAGCCGCCTGTCAGTAAGTTCGAGACAAAGCCTGTCGAAATCATCCTGCAGACCCGGTTCGTCAAGATTGTCAATTACCGGTTTAAGAAAACAATATTTGAAATATGAAAGATCCCACAGAATCGAACGTTTATCGGTAGATTCTACAGGATAACATAGTTTGAAATCGACATATTTTGAGGCTGCGACTTGCATGTCGGAAAGAGCATATAACGCTTCTTCGCAGAGTCCGAGCGACTTATCCTGACAGGAAGATGATATAACATCGAATAACGAAAGTATTCCGTTATCCGATGTTATGTAACTCATTCCGTCTTCTGAATGCCAGAGAATCGTCGGCAGAGGTGCTTTACTGTCATATAGACTCTCTGTAATATGAATAAACGCTTCGTTTTCGGCTTTTACTGACCCGATTACACCAATTACAGAACCGGCTGTTAAGGGTGAAATAAAGCGGAAATAAGATCGGCTTGAGGCTCCTGATTTTATAGGAATAATTTCTATATAATCAGGAGCAACTTTCAATAGCCGCGCTGCTTCATCGATCAGTCTCTGCATTTGATCCTGAGCGACTGAATTATTTTCAATCATTCCGCAACCGCTACACGTGTGGTTTCAGAACCTGTCCGGATCAGATAAATGCCGCTTGCCGGCAGGCTGAAACGGATGTTTCCTGATAAGTCAGCTGTTGGTAAGGCAATGAGTCTGCCCATTGAGTCGAAGACACGTACAGGTTGACCGGATTCCATACCGGACAGAGTGACTTCAAGACCATTGATTTCAATATTTGCATTAGATGCATCGATATCAGTATCGGTTATTGAATTTGTTCCAATAGTAATGACGGTCATTATATCCGATTTCTTTGACATTACCTCTCCATCAGAAGCAACTACAGAATAGTAATACTCCGAATTTTCAGAAAGTCCTGTAACTTCATATTCGTTTACATTACCAACAGACAGATCAGTATAATTTTCAACAGATAGGATGTTCTCCTTTTCACCGTGATAAATGACGATATCATCTATTGCTACAGTGCCCGACCCGCTGTTGCGAATAAAGTTCAGACGTATAGCTGTGGTATTTTCAGGGAAATCTGTTAACTCTACGGTGTTTCCCCCTCGTTCCGTTGTGATCGGAGCAAGACAGAGGTCATTCCATACGGAGTCAGATAAGGCGCTGACTTTTATACTGTCGGTTCCGGTGGTAGCATTTCCGCGAAGCCAGAACGATGCTGCGGAGATAAAATCGTCAAACTCGGCAGACTCGATATAATCGTTGTATTTGCCGAGCCTGAGTGAAGGAGATGACTTTCCGGAGTAGGTCTCCATTTTATAGGCAGTCTTTGAACTGGAAGTCCACCCGTCAGGCAAATCAGTAACACCATCGTCAAATCCTAATTCCGTAACGTAAGGAACAGGTTCACCTTTCACTTTTACTGTGAGGATATAGTCAGTAGCACCCTCAAGGAATTCCCATCGTGCAACAAAAGAAGAATCTGAAACGGCAGCAGGTTCAAGTATATTTACCTGATGTCTCCATAAATCCGATCCCGAGGTGATTACAGCTATGGTGTTTGATTCGGGAGCTGTTTCCCATGCTGTTCCGTAGGTAACTGTATAAAAATACTCGGAACATGGTAACAATCCCTCCACTTTATATGAGTCAGTTTTTCCGACATTACGGTGATAAAAACCGTCAACGTAAGTAATGAGCGAGTCTTCATCGAGAGTGAAAACACTTAAAAGATGATCAAAATTCTCTTTCGGTTCCCAATTCGCGGTAAATTCCTGTAAACTTACTTCGGTAGCTTCGAGGGCGGTAACTGGGTGCAACTCCTCGGTGCCTCCTGATACTTTAAATGTGATAATACCGTCCGCCGATTCTTTAATATCGGTTACGGGCAAGTTGAGACGTTGTTTTGCCCAAGTTTTCATTGACGGATTTGTATCATCGGTAAATGAAGTTACATTACGTGCTCCCGGGAAGGCATCGGATGCACGGGTGTAGTCCGACTGTACGTTATCAGCTTCCTCAAGATCAACATATTGATGTGAAGGAGTGTTGTTGACGACATTACTTGCCCAGACAGACTCGTTGTAGTCGATATGCCATACGAGCATTCCGTGCCCGGGTATGTATTTATCCCACCCTTTCTGCTGACGGTTTTCAAATAAGAAGAATTCATTATCCTTTGGAGTACGGATGATGCCTGCTTTACCTTCGCTGATAGGAGGTAAAGTGGCATTGAGAGCGGTATCGATAGGAAGAGGCTCAATCCAGCCGAGGGCTGATCTTTCAAATGCCGAATAGAGCGGGGGAGTGCGGCCGTCATTATTATATGGACCGTAATCCATAATTGACCAGCTTTCGGGAGTGAATGCACCATCATCTCTTGTCGCGTAGAGATCCGGCAAACCGAGTACATGCGAAAATTCATGAACGAACGTTCCTATTCCATCCGGTTTAACTCCATCCCATTCATTGGAGCAGGCATAACGGTCGAGGAGAACATTGTCAAGATAAACGGTTTTTCCGGCACCTTCATAAATATTCCATGAGTGAGGCCATATTGTATAGGTGATTCCACTGCTTGCCTCTCCTCTTCCGGCATAAAAAATGAAGACGTTGTCAATTATTCCGTCACCATCAGTGTCATATTGGGAAAAATCGATTTCATCATCGAGCAATGTACAAGCATCGATGACCATCTGCTCCGGATTTTTATCGTCGCCCCAAAAATTGTTTCCCCCATAGAATTCTGTCTTTTCCGGCAAAACGACCGGTCCGAACAGATCGAACTGTGGATTAAACTTACCATTGGAGTTGTCCTTGAAGTAGTCGAGAACCGACCCCGTAGCACCATATTCATCGAATCCTTCATAATTTAATAGACGTTCGAAGTAACCCGCCGGATCAGGAGTCTTGAATGACTGATCCTTGAATTCTGCAAGTATTACCAGAACTTTAGGTTGCCCAAACGAGGGAAAGTTTGTTCCGGGAAAGAGTCCCGGAAGGCGAGAAGTTGACTCCTCTGACTGAGAGCGCTGAACACGGTTCCTAAGTGGTTGAGACATGACTTTCCGTGAATTTCGACGGTTAATAGCGTCCAGCCTGTTAGCTGCCTCACCGAGTAAATCTTTATCAATCGAAGCTACAAGAGCTTTTTCAGCCGCTGAGCGAACTGTGATGTCGCGTGCTTCAGTTCCTGTACTGACCGGTAAACCGTCATTACCAATTCGGGCATAACATAATGCGTTACCGTCATGTACGAGCAGGTAGCCGTCTTCAGTATAATACTGATGACTGTATTCGTCACCCACAAGCCGGACCATTACAGTGGTGCCGTCAGGCTGGGTGATCGGTAAAATACCTTTTTTTGCCGGAACGGCATAGGCTGACAATGCTGAAAGAGATGCAACTGTTAATGCGAAGATTTTTAATTGATAATTATGCCGCATATTCTTATAAATGATGTGTCAATATTAAAATACAAAGATAATCACTATCTTCTACTAAACAAAAATATTATCATTAAAAAGAAATAAAAAAGAGAGGAGTCACCCCAAATATAAGTGACTCCTCTCAAAATACTAATCAGAATACTGTTTAGCGGGCGAGTACTTTATAAGTCTCCTTGCCAACAGTTACTACATAAACTCCAGAGGTTACGTCTACGGTTGTCGTAGCTGCGGCTACTGAAGAGTAAATTACTTTACCTGCGGTATTGTAAACAGCTACATTAAGACCCTCAGCACCGGTAATGGTAATCTTGCCGGCTACAGCTTTTACAGCGATTGCATTTGCAGCTGCTGCATTAATGCCTGTACGCTTAACGCTTACTTCATTTGAACCTGCTGACTGTCCGAGATCATATACAGTGGTCACGCGGAATACATGGTCATTGTTGTCATCCGGAATTGTAGTCACGTATTCACATTCTTCAACCGGAGTCTCATTGATCTGAACGCCGTCACAGAATACATTGTAACCGAGTATAGATACTTCAATTGAAGATGCTGATGCTGATTCGAAGGTTACATCATCGATCAAGAGCATGAATGATCCGGTCGCACATGAGCGGATTGCAAAGTAGGTTGCTCCGGCGGGAACATCGAAATCGACAAGTGTCCACTCATCGGGTACCACTTCGATAGTCTTAACCAGAATGAAGTCGTCGGTGTTAAGCGAACCGGTAGAATAGTACATTTCAATCTTCTCAGGATATGAGGAAGAGTAGCTGCGAGCGAAGAACGAAATGGTCTGGGCGTTGCCTGAAAGAACGGGTGAAATAGCCCAGTCATCAGTTTGTCCGTCGTCAGCACGGAAGAGTGCTGCAAGATACTTGTCACCGCTGTGACCTGCAAATGACTGATTGAACTGGTCGCCTGACGCATCAAATACGAAGAAGGCTACTTTGCTTTCTGCAATAGAGATACCCGGGATGTCGATATTCTGGAAGCCTCCGACCTCTGACTTGTCGTTGTCAATGAATTTCCAGTCCTTGAATTCCTGAGCGAATGATTCACCGTCTTCAAAGTCTTCAGTTTGTGAAGCCGAGATACCACCTTCGATATTAGGTTCGCTCCAGGTGAGCGTAACATTCGTACCGTCAACTTCAGCCGAGAGGTCGTTTACAGCAGGCAGAGTAGATACAATCGGAGCGACAGTGATCTCTTCTGAAACATTGTCGTCAGTATTGAGATCAGGAGCCCATGTGATTTCCGCTTTGTAAGTTACAGCTTCTTCAGCGAGAGGACTGAATGAACGGTTAAATTCAAATACAGTGGCTGCGCCTGAAACAAGTTCTTCAGATGCAGTGACCTTGTCAACTGCTTTTCCATCGGCAAACAGAGTTACAGTATAATCTGAAGCAGACTGCATACCGAGGTTAGCTACAGATACAGAAACTTTATAATCGTTGCCTGCATTCACATTTGAAGGAGCGTTGATTGATTTGACGCTGAGATCATATGCGGGTTGAGTACCGACGCGTACATTATCGATGATAATATATGAATGACTCTTGATAACGCCGCGTAATTTCAACTGAACGACTTTTCCTTCGTAGTCAGCGAGTGACGCGTTGAACTTGTTCCATTCGTTAGCAACTGCAGGTTCAAGGCTGAAGGTAGTCAGGAGGGTGTAATCTTCAACACCAGCTTCACGGATATAAATTTCAAGAATGTTCTTATCGGCTTCAGCCAGCTTATACATGTAGAGTGACAAGCCTTGATCAGAATCTCCAATCTGGATCTTCGGAGTGATCATATCACCGTAGTAATCGATGTACTGTGCATAGTAGGCAACACATCCGTTGTCACCGTCCTGAGAGTGGATACCAAGATCTTCGTCTTTGTAAAGAGCTACCGATGCGCCTCCCTGAGTATTTACGGCAAGAGGATATGCGATTGTTGCATTGGCAAATGATTCGAAGAAACCTTCAAAAGGTGTTCCTACTGCAATCATCGGAGAAACACTGCCAGTTCCTTCGCCGGCAGCTGTTTCCGCACATACAAAGACTTGGATGAAGTCCTGTTCGCCGGGGCCGACAACAGTCTTGACAACTGAAGTGCCACTTACACCTTCTGCAATGACAGCCTGGGTAGATCGGTCGTAAACATTATATTTGACGAGATTTGAAGCGAGTTCATTTCCTTCGATATCTGTAGTAACAGGTTCCCATGAGATGTTGACTTCACCGGGAGTTGAGGTCTCGGTCATATTAACTGTCTCAACAGCTGCCGGATAATTAACACCGCAGTAAGCTGAAATAGAAGTCGGCATACCTGCGCCGCTTTCATTGTAGGCAACGGCTGAATAAGTGTGATAGCCTTGTGAAGGAGTATCAACAAATGATACTGTTGCACCCGGAGTTACCGAATTGAATTCGTTGATGAGTTCATTGTCGCGGAAAAGCTCGATCTTGCTGATAGAAGCAAGAGTGCCACCTGCAATAGTAGTTGAAGGAGCAACAATTGAAACGGTAGTTACAGTAGTACCATCGTTATTTCCTGCTGTTGAAATTGATTCAGGCTGAGCGGGAGCTGAACTACTTAAACCGGCAGCAACTGAAATATCGTCAAGCCAGAGATAATACATGTCGGCATCGGATATGCCATGGAAGCCGATATAATAAATATCTGAAGTCTGAGGAACGAAGTCGATCACTTTGGTTTCACCTGCGCCAGCGATTGTCGTAGGCTCGCAAAGAGTTTCAGTCATGAAGTCAGGAACAGCCTGTGTACCTATTTTTACTTCAAGGCGTTCGGTATAGTAAGTTCCCTGAGCCCATGCTTTGAATGAAATACGATAAACTTTGCCTGCTTCCAACTTGAGCGGAGCTGTAAACAGCCAGTCATCCATATCAAGAGAACTGTTATAAGCCACACGAGCGCTGTTGTCCACAATAGTCCAGGTCTTGCCATCGTTGTTGGCATCTATTACGGTCATGTAATCCATTGCGTCATCAGTTGCGAAATCCTGCGAGTAAGGAGGTATGACTGAACCTATTACGACAAGATTGGATTTGATTGCGTCAGTGGTTACATCTTCGTATGTCGCGGATACTTCGAACGAATATGCCTCAAGAGTTTCAGGCATGGGAACTTCTATTGTAACTGAAGTTTCTGAAGTCTTGGTTACAATAGTTTCGGCAGAAGGCAGAACACGGTTGACGTTATAGGTAACGGCGCTCTGGTCGATATAACCGCCGTTTACACCTTCCTGTGGTGCATCCCAGGAAATCGTCATCTTGTTGTCAACGTATGTTGCCTTGACATTAGCCGGAGCTTTTACGATATCCTTACCGACAAACATCTTGGCTTTTGATTCCGGTCCGTTACCGTTTTCGTTGCTCAGGTATACACTGAAAGTGTAAACACCGCTTTCGGCAACTGTAACAGGGACAGAAAGTATCGCTCCATATGTAGTCTCTCCTGAGACAGTTTCGGTGCCGTTGACTTTTACATGATAAGTCACACTGCCTGAAGCAGGTGTTCCGTCAACGTATTTTTCAGGACATTCGAAATTCACTGAACCGGTAAGAGATGTCTCATAGAAGCTTACTTCCAGACCGCTGACAGCGGCAGGCGCCTTCGATTCGCTAGCCGTAGCTATATATAGACCAATCATTTCTTCACCGTTCGCAAAATCGAAAAGTTTTTCTGCGCTACCGTCAGCAAGACTGACTGCCGCAATGTAGCTATCAGCATCGGTGCTTGCAGTAATATAGTAAATGTCAGTCTTAGGATCGATTACACCGCCTGCCATATACTGGTAGTAAATGGCATTTGTACCAACCAAGGTAAGATTACCGGTTGATTTGTCAATCTTCATAATCGATGTGTTCGATTCCTCAGCAACAGCTACATATAACTGACCGTCAGAAGCTACCGAAATGTCGTAAATAGAGTACCCGGCAGGCACAGGGGCGATGATATTGAGCTGAGGAGTGGAAGAATAATCGATGGTGGCGAAGTTATACCCGCTGACATCCTCGTTATAGAAAATACCGTAAATGTTGCCGGAAGTGGGATCATAGCACTGAGAAACTGGAATATCTGATATGTTGACCTCCTCTTGATAAACACATTCTCCCGTAGTGACATCATATCCATATACTTCAGAGGCTAAAATGAATCCCCAGAATTCTTCAATGTACGACTGATAGTAGATGTCATCCACAAGTACACCACCGTAATTGCCGATAAGAGAAACCCCGAGACTCTCGAATGAGCCGTCTGCAGATTTCGGGAGGGTATACAGACCAAATTCCGGTTCTTCCCAGAGATTGCTATAAATCATGTTACCGACAATGTCGGGAACTGATGCTGAAGACTGGGCTAATGAAGCCTTGTGAGGTTTCATCGGAGCTTTTACCTCCATAACGCGGAAACCGCCGTTTTTTTTCACCTGTCTCTGCGACAGCATGATGGGGGCGCGCTGTGAATCCTTGACGGATTTTCTGGGTGCTGATGTGGCAGACATGGTCAGCACGTTCGCCTTTGCCGAGAATTTAGCTGCTTTGGGTGCAGCTGCATCCGCTACCGTCACAGAAGATACGGTGAGCAGACCGGCGCAAATCCAAGATAAAGCTTTACTCATAGAAATTGTATTGGTTCCTTAAATTGTCTCTACTAAGGTAGAAACCGTTAACCTTAAGCAGAGCGTTTAAAAAGATTGAAAAAATATTCCTATTTAATGTTTTTGTTTAAGCTTAAAGAATCTCTGTGATGTGGCAAAGTTAAAGATAATGTCCGGAATATCCAAAAAAAATCAAGAAAAACTATGAAAAAAGTTAAAAAAGGGCATAGTTAAGGCAAGTAAAACCGATTTTCCGTAAAAAACCTGCCACCTCATTTCATACAACAGTCACAAACATGCTAATTATTATTGCAGGCGCTTAGTTATCAGCATTGCAATAACTCCGAGACACAGATATATCGCTGCATAGGCTATGAACCATGGTTCATGAATATCAAAGAACAGCCACGCTCCGGCAAGAAATGCAACAGCAGATATT